>JAYFPL010000211.1:0-21949 GCA_034927775.1 Anaerovorax sp.
AAAAGGAAACTTTTGCTTGAAGCCTTTGAATATGCTAAAAAAGGCGGAATAATTGATATGACTTGTGGAATATCTGATAACTCTCCAGCAAAGGCAATTGTTGAAGCTGAGGAAAACAGTGTACCTCTTGAAAACATAACTGTTAGTTCAGATGGCTATGGAAGTTGGTCTAAATATGATGAATATGGAAGCTTAACAGAAATAGGTGTGTCGTCTGTAAGCAGCATATTCAATGAATTCAAGTATATGGTCAACGAATTAAATTTTAGCATTGAAAAAGCTCTTATGTTTTTTACTGTCAATGTATCTAAAGCGATTGGAACCTATCCGAAAAAGGGAGCAATACAGGAAAATTCAGATGCAGATTTATTGATAATAGAAGATAAGATGAATATTGAAACCGTTATCGCAAATGGAAAAATAATGTTTCATCACGGTGAGACTTTGGTTAAAGGAACTTACGAATAAAAAATAATTATAAATGCTTTCACTCTTAATCATTGTAATATTTTTATATATTAAAAATAAATTTGATATAGTGGATATTGTTGGAGAATCTTTGCAGTATCCACACATTAATTTGAGATACTTGAAGCGTATGGTTAGGAGTGAAAAAATGTATTACTGGAGTGAGGAAGCTTGTAATATTAATTTAGAAGAAGAATTAACTTCTATGAATAACGTTAGGGAATTGTATATTGGAACTGCTTTTTTTTCTGGTGAGGGGCTGCGTATATTAAATAATATTGTTAAAAAAAACAAACTGAAGATCGAAAATGTTCATTTATATATGTCAGATGAATTTTCACAAAATAAGCCGCATGAATTATTAGAGGAAGTGTGTGAAATTGCTACAGTTAAAATTTTTTTTCATCGTATGTTTCATGCTAAGGTGTATTTATTAAAGGGAGATACTACTAGATTAATATATGGTTCATCCAACTTTACAGCAGGGGGTTTTTACAAGAATATTGAATTTGACAGTATTGAGGAAATTGGAAAAAAGAATTTAAATGAAATAGAAGATTTTTTTAAGTATTGTGAGTTGCATTCCACTATAGTAACGGATGATGTCATTCAGCACTATAAAGAGATATATAATGAAATTAAAGAATTGAAGAAAATCCAGGAAAAATTGAGAAAAAAGATAAAAGGGTATTATAAGAATAAGGTTCAGATCTCAGACATACATAGCGACGTTTCTCCAAAAATAGAAAGAAAAAGGTTGCTGAGCTCTATCTTACGATTTATGGGATATAGACATAAGAAAAAATAAAAGAACGACTGAACTATATATAATAAAAAAGGCAAAATAAGCAAGGCATACTTTATTTTGTCTTTTTTATATTTAAAATATTTTTTTATTTTAATCGAATTCATTAAATAGTTGTATCCATAACAATCTTAATGGATTCTTCATAAGATCGGGTTAAATGATCAGTTAGTGTATCACATGCAAGATCAATGTCTTTTGATAGAATGGCATCGATGATAGCAATGTGCTCCTGATTACTTGGACCGAATCGTACTAGATCAATTTGTGTGGAAGCACGAAATAACGTTAAATAGTCTTGAAAGCTTTCCATTAATTCATTTGTATAATAATTATCAATGGAAGCGACGATTCCCATATGGAATTCGTTGTCTAAATTGGATAGTTCAATGGCATTTTTGCTGGATAAATCAAAGTCAGCTCCCGCGTACTTTAAAAATTCTTCTTTCATTTTTGAAATCCATGCAATATCAATCCGGTTCATTCCAATTCGTAAAATATGCGGTTCTAATAAAGAACGCACCTGAAAAATATCTCGAATTCGTTTTGGTGATATTCTAGCAATCTCAATGCCTCGCCTTGGATGGATGATAAGAAATTGTTCTTTTGATAATTGAAGCAATGCTTCTCTTACGGGAGTTCTTCCGATGCCTAAGGCTTCTTGAAGTTGTGCTTCGTTTACAACCATTCCCGATTTCAAATGATGCGATAAAATCATAGATTTTAATTGTTTATATGCTTGCTGTGCTAAACCCTCTTTTTTCTTGAAAAGTACATCGTTCATAGTCTAACCTCCTATATTATTGAAGAAGCTTCAATAGCAAAATTTATCCTAACAGTTCTTAATATTAAAGTCAAGCAATTACATTTTAGCATGGTGAATTTATTTAAATATTCAAAAAATTCATCATTGACATTCTATAGTTGATATAGTATATTTGTTATTATAAGATAAGATATATTACTAATATATCACGAAAATAAATAAAATGCATTCATTTTTATGGAGGTTGACAATTGAAGCCGTTTATCGATGAAAATTTTTTACTTTCAAATAAAACTGCACAAATTTTATATTATAAATTTGCAAAAGAGATGCCCATTGTAGATTATCATTGTCATATTGATCCAAAGGATATTTCAGAGAATAAATGCTATGAAAATATCACACAACTTTGGTTGTATGGAGATCATTACAAGTGGAGACTTATGCGTTCCAATGGTGTAGATGAACATTATATTACTGGGGATGCGAATGATAAAGAAAAATTTCTAAAATATGCGAAAACCATGGAAGTTGCGATTGGAAATCCACTTTATCATTGGAGCCATTTAGAATTAAAACGATATTTTGATTACCATGGAACTATCAATGAAAAAAACGCGGAAGAGATATGGAATCATTGCAATCAAATTATAAAAGAAAAAGGAATAAATACCCGCTCCTTAATTTTTGATTCCAATGTACAATTACTTTGTACAACAGATGATCCGATTGATGATTTAAATCATCATGATTATTTGAAAGCAGATCCGAGTTTCTCTGTTCATGTATTACCTGCATGGCGACCAGATAAAGTCGTGAGTATTGAACATTCCGATTTTGTGAATTACATAAAGAAATTAGCGGCAAAGAGTAAATGCAGTATTAATAATTTTCAGGATTTAACGGAAGCCTTGTCACAGCGAATGGACTATTTTAATGTCAGAGGTTGCAGGATTTCAGATCATGGTTTAGCAAATTGCAAGTGTATTTCTGCCACCAGACAAGAAGTAGAAAGTATTTTTGCTAAAAAGCTAGAAGGAAAGACGATATCTGAGATAGACGCGTCGAAGTATAAAACAGAATTAATGTATTTTTTCGGAAAGGAATATCAAAAACGTGATTGGGTAATGCAGCTTCATTTTGGTGCTAAAAGAGATAACAATACAAAAATGTACCAATATTTAGGTCCTGATACAGGATATGATTGCATTGGAGCAAAAGTAGATTTTGCAGCATTGACTGATTTTTTTAACGCACTTGCTCTTACGGATCAACTTCCAAAAACAATTATTTATTCTCTAGATCCAAATGATAATGCAGTGATTGATTCAATTTTAGGTTGTTTTCAAACTGTAGGTATAAGAGGAAAGATGCAGCATGGTTCTGCTTGGTGGTTTAATGATCATAAAACTGAAATGGAAAATCAACTAAAATCTTTGGCAAGCCTTGGTTTATTAGGAACTTTTATAGGAATGACGACTGATTCTAGAAGCTTTTTATCATATGTAAGGCATGAATATTTTAGAAGAATTCTATGTAATTTAATTGGAACATGGGTGGAAAATGGTGAATATCCAAATGATTCAGAAGCTTTAGAGAAAATCGTAAAAAATATATCCTATAATAATTGTATTGATTATTTTGGGTTTCGTATTTAAGAGGTGAAAAAATGATAATAACGAAAGGTTTGAAAAAGAATTTCGGGAGCAATGAGGTTTTAAAAGGGATTAATATGCATATTCAGCGAGGTGAAGTGGTTGCAGTAATTGGTCCTTCTGGTTCCGGGAAAAGTACGTTTCTTCGCTGTTTAAATCTTTTAGAGCAACCAACAGATGGTGAGATTATTTATCATGGCGAAGATATTACCAAGATGAAGCCTAAAAATAGCTTAAAGCTTTTAAGCTCAATGGGTATGGTATTTCAGCAGTTTAATCTTTTTCCACACATGACGGTTCTAAATAATATCATTCTTGCACCAATGAAAGTGAAAAATATGAATCGTGAAGAAGTGGAAACAAAGGCCATTGATTTGTTAAGAACGGTAGGCTTAGAAGATAAAAGTGGTGCCTATCCAGCGCAGTTATCAGGGGGACAGCAGCAGCGTGTTGCTATTGCTAGAGCTCTTTGCATGGAACCGGAGTTAATGTTATTTGATGAACCAACTTCAGCTCTTGATCCAGAAATGGTTGGAGAGGTATTAGAAGTTATGAAAAAATTAGTGAATTTTGGAATGACTATGATTGTTGTTACACATGAAATGGGATTTGCAAAAGAGGCAGCAGACCGGGTTGTCTTTATGGATGGTGGCTATATTGTTGAAGAGAATAATCCAGAAGAATTCTTTAAAAATCCTAAAAGTAAGCGACTTCAAGAATTTCTTGGAAAAATGCTGTAAGTTATTTAGATACTAGAATCAAATGAGTCAGAGTTATTGATAAAACTATTTATGATGAATGGAGGGAGTTATGTCAGTTGTAAAAATAGCAAGACATGCGGATATTAAGCATGAGTATGTGGATGGATTTTCAAGTCAGCCAGTTTTGGTTGGTGCGTATGATCAGGCAAGATTTGAAAAATGCTCTTTGTTACCTGGGCATTCGGTAAAACCTAAGACCTTTTCAATGACTCAAAATAACCAATTGTTTATTTTCACCACTGGAAAGGGATTTATTACCACTCCAAGAAAGGCTTGGAATATTACAGAAGTTGGAGTGTTCATTCCAGAATTTGATAGAGAAGAATTTGAAATTACGGCATCAATGGATCGTAAGGAGCCGCTAGAATTTTTACATATTATTACAGAATTGAATGATTACGATAATACATGTTTAAGAGAAGCAAGGATTACATTACCTCGATGGCGTGGCCTGTCTGAGGGATGGACTTACTACGAAGATTTTAAAGATGAAGATAAGGTAACATCACTAATGCTGATTGAACACAGAAATTTAGGGAGACTCAGCATGGGCGCAGTACTAGGAAAAGGACCGGATACGATTGGGACACATGTCCATAATGAATTGCAACAATGGTATTTTCCACTTCCAGGATCAAGTTTTACTTATACTGCAGATGGTGAAAGCATTCATTTACAAGGCGGTGATTTGAGCTTTACACCTAGTGGATTTAATCACGGAAGTAGTGCTGATGAAGGAGAAATATTAGATTATATTTGGTTTGAGTTATGTACTGATGGATATCCCGGTGAAATAAAATAAGGAGAAAAAGAAATGGGTTTAATTAAAATTTCAAAAGGATCCGATATAACGCATGTATATAAGGATGGTGTATCTCGTCTTCCTATTTTAGAAGGAGAATGCAAGGATGCTGCATTTGAAAGAGTATCACTGCAGGCTGGTGCTGAATGGACGCCGGAGATTTATGCTTTGACAGAGCACAATCAAGTCTTTTTATTCACCAGTGGAACGGGTTATATTAGAACTCCAAGACAAGCATTTAATATTAAGGAAGTTTCGGTCTTTGTTCCGGAATTTGATGTTGAAGAATTTGCAATAAAGTGTCCTTTGGATGCGAAGGAACCATTGGAATTGCTCCATGTTGTTACGGAAGTAAATGATTATGACAAAACTTGTCTTGTGGAATCAAGAATGGTATTGCCTAGATTTAGAGGTGTATCTGAGGCATGGCAGTATAAAGAAGACTTTACTGGAACAGACATTGTACAGAAGATGATGTTAGAGCACAGAAATTTAGGGCGCTTAAGCATGGGTGCAAACTTTGGAACCGGTCCAAATTATATTGGACAGCATATTCATAATGAATTACAGCAATGGTATATTATGCTTCCGGGAGCTAGTTTTACCTATACTGCAGGCGATGAAACCATTCATGTAGAAGGTGGAGACATTACTTATACACGAAGTGGATTCTTGCATGGAAGTGAATGTGCAGAAGGTGAACGTTTTGCATATATTTGGTTTGAATTATGTACAAACGGATATCCTGGCGAAATCAAATAAAGGAAAAGTAAAGATGATAGAAAAAAATTGCATTGCTGGAAGCAATCATTCCTACATACATTTTCCGTTTCATGATTTTGCAGCAGCGCAGAAAGAATTTGGAATCAAAAAAATAGATTTGGTAGGAGCAGCGCCTCACCTTTGGTGTGATCATTTAGAAAGGATTAAGACAGAAGTTATTCAAAAAGAGTTAGAAGCCTTTGATTTAAGAGTTTCCGTATTTACACCAAAAGTTTATCGCTATTCCATTTGTGCTGAAAAAGAATCAAAGCAAGCAATGGCAACAATTGATTATTATAAAAATTGTATTGAAGCTGCTGAGACTTTACAGTGCGGTATCGTTAGCATCACAGCAGAAGGCGGTTGTACAGACCTTCCTTATAATATACTTTGGGATAATTGTTGTAGCATGCTAAAAGAACTATCTGATTTTGCGCAACAAAAAAAAATAGTATTGGTATTGTCGACCGTCTCAAAAGAAGATTCTTCGATACTTACTCATTTGGATGAAGTAGAAAACATGATTTCTGAAGTTCATTCCGAATCATTGTGTGCGATGCTTGATGTGAATGTAATTAGTATTTGTGGTGAGACGATAACACAATGGTTTGAGCACTTGGGGGACAAGATAAAGCTTGTTCGATTTGTGGATGGAAACTATAACGGATATCGCGTGTGGGGAGACGGATGCCTGCCTTGTGAAAAATTTCTTTCTGAACTTGTACAAGTAGGCTATCAAGGTATTTTGAGTTTACAGGTTCCTGGGGAAAGATACGTAGAAGACCCTTTTTCAGCAGATAGGCGGAACCAAAAAACATTAGAAAAATTTTTGAAGTAGGGGCGATGATAATGGCATCGATAAAAAGAGAACAGATTGTTGGAATGAATCAACATTACAGAAGATTCTCCTTTGATTATTTTCTTGATTGTCAGCAAAAGTTGGGGGTTCAAAATATAGAATTATGGTGTGGCTCCTCGCATTTTTGGTTAGATCATCAAGGGTATGGAGATATAACACTCTTAAAGAGAAAGCTTGAAGATCATAATATGAAAATTGTTTCAGTTACATCACCAAGCTGTGCATACCAGTATCAATATGCATCTCAAGAGCCAGATGGCTTAAAGAAAAGTTTTCAATACTTTAAAAATGGAATTAGATTAGCAGCGCAACTTGAGGCAAAATGCGTGGTTGTAAATTCCGGATGGGGGTATTGGAACGAAGATCCAGATGTAATGTGGGAACGTTCTAGAGAAAATCTGAGAAAACTGGCAGAAGTTGCAGCGGAAGAAGGCGTTTATCTTGTCATGGAATCCTTGAGAACGGATGAGTCAAATATAGTCAACAGTTTGCAGACGTCAAAGAAAATGTATGATGAAGTTAATCATCCGAACTTGAAAATGATGGTGGATACGATTGCTACCGGAGCTGCAGGAGAATCGCTTACGGATTGGTTTGAAACATTTGGAAAAGATTTAATTCATATGCACTTTTTAGATGGGGATCCTTATGTACATAATGCTTGGGGTGATGGGAATACTCCTTTGGAAAGCCAGCTACAAGTTCTAAATGATTGGGCATATGAGGGCTATCTGGTGCAGGAAATTGCAGATGAGAGTTATTTTTCTGATCCGTTTGCAGCGGATATTAAAAATATAAGAGTATTAGAACGATTTATTGTGGATTAATCCCATTGAAACCGTTTTGTTTGGAATCAAAAAATAATATCAACAGTTAGTAACATGGTTAACATGTAACTATAAATAAACGCTTACAGGAGGTTGTTATGAGAAAGTTGAAAAAAATTTTAATGGTGATTCTGATTTTAACTCTGACATTTGCTATGGCAGCATGTAAAGAAAATGTTGAAAATGAAGAAACAAATACCGGTGATGGCTCCTTACAAAGAGTTTTAGATGCAGGAAAACTATCTGTTGGATGTGAAGGAAATTGGGTTCCTTACATTTACAATGAAGATGGAACCGGAGAATTGGTCGGGTTTGAAGTTGAGATTGCAAAGGAAATTGCTTCTAGATTAGGTGTTGAAGCCGATTTCAATGTGGCAAGTCAATGGGATGGCGTTATTGCAGGGTTGGATGCAAAGAGATACGATACTGTCATTTGTGGGACAAACCCGAATCCGGAGAGAAAAGAAAAGTATTATATGACGCTTTCCTATGCAGAAAGTCCAATTGCTTTGGTTGTTGCAAAGGATAATACAGAGATTACTGGATTTGATAAGTTAGAAGGTAAGCTTTGTGCAAACTCACTAACGAGTTCATCCGGACAGATTGCACGAAATTATGGTGCAGAGTTATCCGATTGCAATTTGACACAGGCAATGGATTTATTAGTAACTGGAAGAGCGGATGCGCACGTAAATAATCTAACTTCTATTGTAGAATTTTTAAAAGAAAAACCAGACACTAAAGTAAAAGTTGCTGCTATTTATGAACCAGAAAACAGTTATGAAATTGAATCTGCTGCAATGTTCCGTAAAGAAGATGAGGAATTGGGTAAAGAAGTCGATAAGATCATTCAAGAAATGATCGATGACGGCACTTGCTACAATTTAGCTGAAAAATATTTCGGAAAAGAAGTTGCTGACAATACAAAGATTTATCAATAATACATACATAGAACGTTATTTTCTAAAGTGGGTTGCCGCAGCTATCCGCTGCGGCAATTTCATTTTGCATAGTAATTATAGGAGGGAGTCCTTTATATGCTCACTTTTAACAGTGCTGTTGACCTGCTACTCCGCTCATTCTGGCCACTATTTAAGGCGGGACTTATCGTAACGGTACCTCTTACGTTACTATCCTTTGCTTTGGGATTGGTTGGAGCATTTATCGTAGCACTGATGCGTCTTTCAAAATTTAAACCATTATCGTTTTTTGCTGCTATTTTTGTTTGGCTGATTCGAGGAACACCATTAATCGTACAATTATTTGTTATATTTTATGGACTTCCAAAGGCAGGCATTATATTTACTCCCTTTGTATCCGCGGTGATTGGATTGACAATGAGCCAGAGTGCATACAATTCTGAAGTCATTCGTTCTGCACTTATTTCCATATCAAAGGGACAATGGGAAGCTACAAAGGCATTGGGTATGACAAAATTCTTAACCATGAGATATGTTATCATTCCTCAGGCTGCTTTGGTTGCAGTGCCTCCATTGGGCAATTCTTTTATCAGTTTACTAAAAGATACTTCTTTGGTAGCAACTTTGACTGTTGCTGAAATTTTTCAGACAGGGCAGCAAATCACTGCGATTACATACGAACCATTGTTATTGTATTTGGAAGTTGCTTTTGTATATTTAATTTTTAGTACAGGATTAACATATTTACAGGAATTTACAGAGAAAAAGCTCGGGAAACACCTTGTAGAACAACGAAGTTAATAGGGAGAATAAAGATGAAGCTTACGAGAAAAGGAATCCAATGTGCAGAAGAATGGAATCGTGCAGGAATTGGCTTGCCGCAGTATGATATAGATACCATTAATAAAAATACAATAGAAAATCCACGATGGATTCATTTTGGAGCCGGTAATATTTTTAGGGGATTTTTAGCAGCAGTACAACAAAAACTTTTAAATAAAGGATGTACAGATTATGGAATCATTGCTGTTGAATCTTTTGATTATCAAATCATTGATAAAGTGTATGTTCCGTATGACAATCTCTCTCTTCTTGTATTAATGGCACATGATGGTACTATGCAAAAAGATGTTATTTCTTCAGTATCTGAAAGCCTTAAAGCAGATAGTACTAATACGAAACAGTGGGAACGGCTACAGGAAATTTTTCAGAGCTCTACGCTTCAAATGGTTAGTTTTACAATTACCGAAAAAGGATATGCCTTAAAACAAATGAATGGAGAATGGCAGCCAGTTGTGGATGCAGATATGAAAAATGGTCCAGCTACTCCAAAACATACAATTTCGATAATTACATCATTACTCTATAAAAGATATCAGTCAGGTAAATATCCTCTTGCTGTGGTAAGTATGGACAATTGCGCTAGAAATGGTGAAAAACTTTGCAACAGTATAATTACCATTGCAACAAATTGGCGTGATCAGGGATATGTGGAAGATGATTTTCTAGATTATCTGAAGAATGATAGTTCTATCACATTTCCTTGGACCATGATTGATAAAATAACACCACATCCATCTGTAGATATACAACAAATGCTTTTAGAACAAAATTTAGAAGATATGAATATTGTTGAAACCAATACAGGAACTTTGACTGCACCTTATGTTAATTCAGAAGTTAAAGAATATTTGGTAGTGGAAGATTGTTTTCCAAATGGCAGGCCGTGTTTGGAAAAAGCAGGTGTGATTTTTACAGATCGAGTTACCGTTGACTTAACCGAAAAAATGAAGGTAGGTACCTGCCTAAATCCTCTCCATACAGCTTTGGCAATATTTGGATGCCTTTTGGGATATCAATCCATTGCCGAAGAAATAAAGAATAAAGACTTGCTTGGACTTGTTAATAAAATTGCTTTTGATGAAGGCATGCCAGTTGTAGCTGATCCGGGAATTATTGATCCAAAGGCATTTGTAAAAGAAGTCATTGAACAAAGATTTACTAATCTGTATATACCAGATACGCCGCAAAGAATTGCAGCGGATACTTCGCAAAAAATACCAGTGCGATATGGAAAAACATTAGAATCTTACTTGCAGAGAAACGATTCATCCATTCAAACATTGACTTATATACCATTAGTATTTGCAGCTTGGTGTCGATATTTGATTGGTATTGATGATGAAGGAAATCCAATGAAACTTAGTCCAGACCCACAACTGCTACAGTTACAAAAGTGCTTAGAAGGGTTATCTCTTGGAAATTTGGAAAATTATGAGAAAAAATTAAGACCGATTTTAAAGAATAAAGATATTTTTGGCGTGGATTTATATGAAGTAAAATTAGCAAACAGAATAGCTTGTATGTTTTATACCATGTTGATTGAAAAAGGTGGAGTTAGAAAGACATTAACGAGTTATTTACATGAAGAAAGAGAGAGCTGCATATGAAAATGACATTTCGTTGGTTCGGGAGAGAAATGGATCCGATACCTTTAAAATATATTAAGCAGATTCCCAATATAACGGGAGTTGTTACTTCGCTGATGGATATTCCGGTTGGAGAGGAGTGGCCACTTTCTCGAATCATGGGATTGAAAAAAGAGATTGCTGATGCAGGACTTGAGATGGAAGTAATTGAAAGTGTAAATATCCATGAGGATATTAAACTTGGGCTTCCAAGTAGGGACTTGTATATTAAAAACTATATCAAAACAATTAAAAATTTAGAAAAATCAGGTATAAAAGTAATTTGTTATAATTTTATGCCAATCTTTGACTGGACTAGATCTGATTTAGCAAAAGAGTTGCCAGATGGTTCGAATGCACTGTCTTATGATCAGAGAATTATTGGACAAATAAAAGATGTTCAAGGTTTTGTAGATAACATTAGAGCAGAGAGCAATGATTTTGAAATGCCAGGTTGGGAATCAGAGAGACTAGAAACCATTCAAGAACTGTTTCGGCTATATGAAGGTGTAACATCGGATAAATTATTTGATAATCTAAAATACTTTTTAGAAGCAATTATGCCTACTTGTGAGGAATGCGATATTAAAATGGCAATTCATCCAGATGATCCACCATGGGATATTTTTGGAATTCCACGAATTGCTAATTGCAAAGAAAATTTGGATCGAATTTTATCATTGGTAGATAGTGAGTACAATAGCATCACCTTATGTTCTGGTTCATTGGGTGCTGATTTGAAGAACCATATACCAGAGTTGGTACGATATTTTGGTAAAAAAGGAAGAATCGCTTTTGCGCATATTCGCAATTTGAAGATACATGAACCAAAGATTTTCCAAGAGTCTTCTCATCTATCTAAAGATGGTTCTTTTGATATGTATGAGATTATGAAAGCGTATGATGAAATCGGATTTAAAGGCTATGTTAGACCGGATCATGGAAGAATGATATGGGATGAAAAAGGTCGAGCAGGTTATGGCTTATATGATAGAGCACTTGGCATTGCATATTTGAATGGCTTATGGGAAGCCATTCAAAAGTCGAAGGACACAGGAAGAAGGCTGTAATATGAAAACATTGACCTATGATACACTAAAAGAAATAGGAAATAAAGAGTACGTTCTTCAAGATGCGCCAGAAAGAATTCTACAGTTTGGTGAAGGGAACTTTCTTCGCGGATTTGTGGATTACTTTATCGATGTTTTAAATGAAAAACAGGGGTTTCAAAGTAAGGTAGTTGTTGTCCAGCCAATTGAGACTGGGTTGTGTGATGTAATAAATAAACAAGAGGGATTATACCAACTATTTTTAAGAGGGTATAAAGATGGTATGGCAATCAACCAACGAAGGCTGATTAGCTGTATTCAACGAGCGGTGAATCCATATAAGGAGTTTCAAGAATTTCTTAAAATTGCTTACAATCCAGATTTACGGTTTATTGTTTCAAATACAACAGAAGCAGGCATTGTATATGAAGAAGAATGTCGCTTTGATGAAGCGCCGCCAAAGAGCTTTCCTGCAAAGTTAACTCGATTTTTATATGAGCGCTTTACTTGTCTTCCAGATTTAGGTTTTGTGATTTTGTCTTGTGAGTTAATTGATAATAATGGTGCTGAATTAAAGCGGTGCGTACTAAGGCATGCAAAACAATGGAATTTAGGAATGGATTTTGTTGATTGGATTGAACAGGATAACACTTTTTGCAGTACATTGGTCGATCGAATTGTAACCGGATACCCGAAACTGGAAGCGGAAGAAATCAATCAAAACAATGCTTATTTGGATGAATTGATTGATACCGCAGAGCTTTTTGGATTGTGGGTCATTGAAGGACCAGAAAAATTAAAGGAAGAATTGCCTTTTGAAGAAGCGGGATTACCAGTATTATTTACGAATGATCATACGCCTTATAAACAAAGAAAAGTTAGAATCTTGAACGGTGCTCATACATCGATGGCACTTGCTGCTTACTTAGCGGGAGAAAACACGGTTCGAGATTGTATTAATAATGAAGCGATAAAACGGTTTATTCAAGAAACCATTCATCAAGAGATTATACCAACACTATCTTTTCCAAAAGAGGAGTTGATTTCTTTTGCAGATGCGGTACTGGAGCGATTTGAAAACCCATTTATTAAACATCGTTTGATTGATATTTCTTTGAACTCAGTATCAAAGTGGAAAGCACGTGTTATGCCTACGTTGGTAGAATATTATAAACTTTTCGAGAGATTTCCGAAGCATATTGTTTTTTCTTTTTCAGCTTTGTTGGCCTTTTATTGTGGTACAGAGTTTTACGATGGAAAATTGCTTGGGAATCGAAATGGAGAAACCTATTATATTAACGATGCTTCGGAGGTATTAGAATTTTTTTCTAGATACAGTGAGAAGTTGAGTAGCAAAGAGTTGATAGAAAAATTTGTAGGAGAGGAAAGATTTTTGGGAGAGGATCTGACGCAATATTCTGGCTTTGTGGAAATGGCAACGCATTATTTAGAAGAAATTAGAGAAAATGGTATGAAAGCGTGTTTTCATGAAAGCAATTAGGATTCATTCGAAGGATAACATAGCCGTAGCACTTACTTCTTTGCAAAAGGGGGAAATGGTGCAGGTTGCAGGAAAAAATATTCATTTAGTCGATGAAATTCCACAAGGTCATAAATTTACTTTACAAACGATTTGCCGTAACAGTGACATTATAAAATATGGTTATCCTGTGGGAAAACTTACTATCGATTCACCTGAGGGCGCTTGGATACATACGCACAATTTAAAGACCAAATTGGAAGAAATAAAGGAATATAGCTATCATCCTCAAATATCCTCGATTGATAATAGAAACACATTGTATTTTGAAGGATATGAAAGAAAGAATGGAACGGTCGGGATTCGAAATGAAGTTTGGATTATACCTACGGTAGGGTGTGTGAATTCTGTTGCACAAAAACTTGCAAATGATACAGCATTTAAGGATATGGAAGGAATTGACGGAGTGGTTGCTTTTACGCATCCTTATGGCTGTTCACAAATGTCTGACGATCAAGAAAATACTAAAAAAATTTTAGCGTCTTTAGCAAGACATCCTAATGCAGGTGCGGTTTTGATTTTAGGATTAGGGTGTGAGAATTGTAACATTGATAGCATAAAGCCTTTTTTGGGAGAATATGATAAAAATCGTATTGCTTTCTTAGAATGTCAAGGATACGACGATGAAATACAGATTGCAAAATACCATTTATCCAAATTAGTGGCATATGCAAGTTCATTTCAAAGAACCAAACAACCTGTTTCAAAACTAATCGTTGGTTTAAAATGTGGTGGATCTGATGGACTTTCTGGAATAACAGCAAATCCACTGATTGGTTCGTTTTCTGATCGATGGATTGCGATGAGAGGATCCACGGTTTTGACAGAAATTCCTGAAATGTTTGGAGCGGAAATGATTTTGTTGAATCGATGTAAAAATACAAAAGTATTTGAGAATCTTCTTTCACTAATTCGTTCCTATAAAGAGTATTACGTACGTCATGGACAGGTTATTTATGAAAATCCTTCACCAGGAAACAAAGCCGGAGGCATATCAACATTAGAAGAAAAATCCCTTGGTTGTATTCAAAAGGGAGGCAGTACGCTTGTGTGTGATGTTTGCGATTATGCCAGTAGAATTAAGGAAAGAGGTCTTTCTATTTTATCCGCACCTGGAAATGACTTAGTATCTACAACAGCCTTAGCAGCAGCAGGTTCACAGTTGATTTTATTTTCGACAGGGCGTGGAACACCATTTGGAAGTCCGGTGCCGACCGTTAAAATTGCGACCAATAATCAGTTGGCAGAACAAAAATCAGGATGGATTGACTTTAATGCAGGTGAATTAATTCATGGCAAAGCATTGAATCAAATTACATCGGAATTTATAGACTTTGTAATTCAAATTGCATCTGGGAAATTAACCAAAGCAGAGAAAAATGGGTATAGAGATTTTGCAATTTTTAAAACGGGTGTCACGTTATGATAACATTCTTGTTTTATATTAGGAATGGTTATGAAAGAGGGAGAGAAAGTCAATGTTAAAATTACAAGAAAAGGTACAAGATCAGCTTAGTGCAATCGGTATTATACCTGTTATTAAATTGAAAAGAGTACAGGATGCGCTACCATTGGCAAAGGCCCTTATAGCGGGCAATCTTCCCGCAGCAGAAGTTACTTTTCGTGCAAAAGATGCGGAATTGGTCATTCAGTATATGACAAGAAATTTTCCTGAAATGATAGTTGGTGCAGGAACAGTTCTTACATTGGATCAAGTAAAGATCGCAGTTGATTCAGGAGCGGCTTTTATTGTGAGCCCAGGGTATGATGAAGAGATTGTTACTTATTGTGTTACAAATAATATTCCTGTTTTTCCGGGTTGTGTTACACCTACAGAGATACAATGTGCATTAAAGCATCAATTAAAAGTAATAAAGTTTTTCCCGGCTTCACAGTATGGAGGCCTAAAAACCATTAATGCTTTAGCAGGTCCGTTTTCTGGAATACAGTTTATGCCAACTGGTGGAATTTCTCTAGATAATTTACAGGAATATGTTGCAAATAAGAATGTAGCGGCCTGTGGCGGATCTTATATGGTGAAAGAAAGCTTGATTGATAACAAGGATTGGATCGAGATTACAAATTTATGTACAAAATCAGTGAAAATTATAAAAAACGTTAGGGGGTAAGAAACGTGGCAGATATTATTACATTTGGAGAGATTATGCTTCGACTGGCTTCTGATGGCTATTTACGATTTTTTCAGAATGATTCGTTACAAGCAACCTTTGGAGGTGGAGAAGCAAACGTTGCGGTATCTCTTGCAAACTATGGTGTAGATGTTGCATTTGTCAGTAAGTTGCCAGAAAACGATATTGGTCAAGCTGCAATTAACAGTCTTCGGTATTTTGGTGTAGATACAAGCTTAATTCAAAGAGGTGGAAAGAGAGTCGGCATTTATTATCTAGAAAAAGGGGCATCTCAGAGACCATCTAAAGTAATCTATGACAGAGCATTTTCTTCGATTAGTATGGCTGAACCATCAGATTTTGACTGGGATAATATTTTTCATGGTGCAAAGTGGTTTCACTTTACGGGTATTACACCAGCATTAGGTAAGAGTATTGCTGAAATTTGCAAAGAGGCATGCAAAAAGGCAAAGGAAAAAGGCATGGTTGTCAGTTGTGATTTGAATTATAGAAAAAACCTATGGTCAACGGTGGAAGCCGGAGAGACAATGGAAAAACTGATGGAATATGTGGATATTTGCATTGGAAATGAAGAAGATGCGGAGAAAGTTTTTGGCATACAGGAAACAAATACGGATGTTACAAAAGGAAAATTAAATCATGATGGATATAAAGAGGTAGCAAAAAAGTTATATGAACGTTTTCATTTTAAATACGTTGCGATAACATTACGTGCAAGTATTACAGCAAATGATAACAACTGGGCCGCAATGCTTTATGATGGGATAGAATATCATTTCTCTAATCAATATGCAATTCATATTGTAGATCGAGTAGGTGGCGGTGATAGTTTTTGTGGCGGCTTAATTTATGGATTATTTTCTGGGATGAAATCAGAAGAAGCATTAGAATTTGCAGTTGCAGCATCCTGTCTTAAGCATACAGTAGAAGGTGATTTTAATCATGTTTCTGTAGAAGAAGTAAAGAATTTGATGAATGGAGATGGTACAGGAAGAGTGCAGCGATAACAGAAATCTTTTCTATATTGATAACAACTTGGCAAGCAAACCACCACTCAATGTTTTTGCCAAGAGAGATAGCAGCAAACAATTAGTTTGCTGCTGTTTTTCTATTTTTAAGAAGCTTTTAATTTTATTTTAGGTAAATGCCTTTATATGACGGTATGGAGGCTAAAGATTTAGCAACTTTTCATATCCAAACAATGATTCTATATAGTATAATGGGAAAAGAAGTAAAATTAGATTGGAAGATGTTTAATTTTGTTTTGATTTTAGTTAAAATTTGGAATATATTATCTAATAGGAGTATATTAAAATGGGGTTTTGGATTTTTATGTTGATTATGGATTTGCTTATTCCTTTAACAATGCTAGGTATTGGTAAACTGTTTAAGGATAAAACCCCTCAAAATATTAATTCTGTTTACGGGTATAGAACAACAATGTCAATGAAAAATAAAGAAACATGGAAGTTTGCACATAAATATTGTGGGAAAATATGGATTAATACTGGAACCATTATGCTTCCAATATCAATGATTATTATGTTTATGTGTATGGGAAACGAAGTTGAAGTAGTTGGAACTGTTGGAGGAGTACTTTGTGCTGTCCAAACATTGATTCTGATACTTTCAATTTTTCCGACAGAAATTGCTTTGAAAAAAGTGTTTGATGCAAACGGTAGACGAAAAGAATAAACTTTTACATTAATATAATTTAACAAAGAGGTGTATTATGAATCATTACTTATGGCTTGATGCTTATTGTCAATCGTTTAAAGGTGTATTAAAAGATTTTAAAGAAGAATGGCAAGCAACAAGATATTTAATTGGTGGAAAGATGTTTGCATTGCAAGGTGCAGATAATACAGGAAGACTCGTTATTACACTAAAGTTAAATCCTGCTAATGGTAGCTTGCTCCGTCAACAATTTGAGGATATAATTCCCGGATATTATATGAATAAAGAGCATTGGAACTCGGTGTATCTTGATGGTGCAGTTCCAGATGAAGTTCTAAAGGATATGATTAATGAATCATATACCACGGTATTAAATGCTTTACCGAAAAAAATACGTACTGAAATAATAAAATAGACTTGAATACAAGTATCGTAAAACCTCCGCTTGTTCTTCATGAGTACGTGGAGTTTTTTCTAATTTTGCTATGAAATAGTCTAAAAAGTATAATGAGGTTTCACAAATGGATAAAATAAGGATAAATCTAAAAGATTTTTTGTTGTGTATTTCGGATGCACAAGATCTTATGTCGCCAAAGCTTTCAAAACACCATCAGCAGGTTGCTTATCTTTCTTTTCGTTTGGCAGAAAAAATCAATCTTCCAATTGAACAGCAGAAAAATATCATTCTAGCAGCGTTGGTGCATGATATTGGTGCGCTTTCTATGAAAGAAAGATTGGAAATTATTGAAACAGAGACAATACATGTGAACAAGCATGCAGTCATAGGTGCAAAGCTTTTAGAAGAATTTAAACCGTTGGAAGAGCCAGCACGGATTATTAAGTTTCATCATAAGTCGTGGGATAATGGGGCAGGTCGTAATTATAGAGGAGAAAAGGTGCCTTTAGAAAGCCATATTATACACTTAGCAGATCGAACCTGTACCTTATTTAATACTGAGAGTAATGTAATATCGTTGCTTCCAAGAATCATTCAAAAAATCAGTAAACAAGCTAATACATCTTTTGAACCAGAATTAGTGGATGCTTTGATTGAATTAAGTAAATATGAATACATATGGCTTGACTTAATGTCGCCGACGCCAATTGCAATGATTAATGACATCGGATTGTTTAATACACTTGTTTTAGAAATTGATGATATTATCGATCTTTCTTATATTTTTTCCCAGATTATTGATTTTCGAAGCCAATTTACCGCACGACATTCGGCAGGTGTAGCCAAAACGGCTGAACAGCTTGCAAAACTAATCGGATTTTCTTCCTACGAGTGCAAAATGATGCTTATAGCCGGATACTTGCATGATTTAGGTAAGATTGCAATTAATAATGACATCTTAGAAAAAAAAGGAATGCTTGATGAATATGAGTTTAATGAAATTCGTATGCATACATATCATACTTATCGTTTGCTTGAAAGGATTCCTCAATTTAATATAGTCAATAAATGGGCATCGTATCATCATGAAACCTTAAACGGAACCGGTTATCCGTTCCATATTCAAGGGGACAACCTGCCTTTAGGATCCAGAGTGATGGCTGTTGCTGACGTATTTACCGCTATAAAAGAAGATCGCCCATATCGGTTAGGTATGAAGGATGAAGATGCAATGCAAGTATTAAAAGATATGGTTTTAAGCGGTGCACTTGATAAAAATGTTGTAAATGTATTGATTGATCATTATCATAAGATTAATCAGATACGTGAACGTTTTCAGCTAGCTGCTGCTGAACGGTATAATAATTTTTTATCCTTTTTTTAAATGATAAATCGCTCTTCGTTATTTATCTTCGGATTGCCCTCGGACTTCATCTTTTAAATTCTGCATAGCAAGGCGAATTAAAGAGAATATAGTTTTTCTAATGAACCATCTTGTTTCGTCATCAATGTTCTTAATGGCAGCGAGTGAGGTCACGGCCTTTTGCTGCCAGTTATCGGTTAAGTCATAATAGGTCTTGGCTTCCGTTGCTTTTACTACTTGATAGAGGGATTCGATAAACATTTTTCTTTTTTCATCATCCAGAGAATTTAACCAGGCGTTAATGGCTTTGTTTAGAAGTAGAGCACTACCTGCTACTGTTTGTACATATTCGAAATCATTATCCTTTATAGCCCATGAAAATGGGTCATGCTGTAAAATTCCTATGCGGTTGCTTTTTACAACAGAGTAGGTATCGATATGCTGTAAAAGCATGCCGACTAAAGCGGATTCTGGAAGAGTTTTATAAATGCGCTCTTTCATTATAGAATATTCTTTGCATTGAATTACCTCTTCCCGGAAGCCGGGACCATCGTGGCTGAAAATGTGAGTAATTCTTTTCTGAGTTTCGGGGTCACATTTAATTCCGGAATAGACTGCAAGGTTTCCACCTTTAGAATGACCACCTACTTTTAAATCACAGGAAAACTGTTTTCCTATAAAATTTAAATAGCAAACGGCTTCTTCTTGAGACGGAATGGGAGTCAAAAAGGCCATATTAAAATCTTCTTTCCAGCCGACAAAAGAAGCATCCGTTCCACGATAAGCCAAATAAGCCGTTCCATCATCAAGAAGGAATGTAATGGCAGAAAATTGTTTTTCTGCTTCATAATCTAGTTTATTTACATAAAAACAAAGCTTTAAATTATGAAATCTTGGGTTTTTTAATAGCGCATTAAATAATTTTCGATTGCTTTCGCTGTCTCGCACATTGATAAATGCTGCATCCAAATTTTCTTTCTCTTTGATTTCTTTAAGATGTATCGGATCAGCGGCATTGGAGATGCTTGGTACGATTCCATCAAAATACAGGTACGCAAGTTGAGAAAGTACCAGACTGTCTACGGTATTAAAAGACTTTGATTGGAATGTTTCTTTAAATTCGGACACATAATCAATGATATTTTTCATAAAGCTTCCTTCCGTGAAGTAATAAATTACCTTTGTTTTCCATATTTTTACGTTAAGCATTGAAGCATCTGATGATATTTACTATAATATACAAATAAGGGAAAATCAATGAATGAGTTTTATTACACATAGATTGTCTTTTTTTCATCTTTTTCATGCTTTTTTTGTCTCTTAAAATGGTGCAGGAAAAGAGAGGCATGAAGATTTGGATTCATCTATACTTTACAGTAAGGAGTTGACTAAATGGAATGGATTGAACGCTTAAATGGTGCAGTGAGTTACATTGAGGATCATTTGACAGATCACATTGATTATGAACAAGCTGCTAAAATTGCTTGCTGTTCGGTATATCATTTTCAAAGGATGTTTTCCTATATTGCGGATGTACCGCTTTCCGAATACATTCGAAGAAGGCGTATGACAATGGCCGCCGTTGATTTGCAAAGCGGTGACGATAAAGTCATCGACGTTGCAACAAAGTATGGGTATGATTCACCAACGGCTTTTAATCGAGCGTTTCAAAGTGTACATGGTGTTGCGCCTTCCCAAGCAAAAAAAGAGGGTGTCACTTTAAAAGCATTTCCACCAATCAGCTTCAAAATTACTATTAAAGGAGAGGTTGAAATGAATTATCGAATTGAAAAGAAACAAGCGTTTCGTATTATTGGGGTTTCCGAACCACTTTATCGGGAAGTTGAGAAAAATTTTGAGATAGTGCCGCAAATGTGGCAGAGAAATGCAATGAATGGAACGATTGAAAAATTGGTTCCTATGGTAGATGGAGATCCAGGCGGCGTTCTTGGTATAAGCTTATGTAATGAAAAGGAAAACTGGAAATATTATATAGCGGTTACAAGCAATAAAGTAATTGATGATTCCTTAGAAGAATATACAGTGCCGGCTGCAACTTGGGCAATTTTTTCGGGAGAGGGTCCTATGCCACATTCAATACAAGAGATGGAAAAGAGAATCATAACGGAATGGTTTCCAACATCGGGGTATGAATATGGTAACGCACCTGACATTGAAGTGTATCTCAATGCAGATCCCCAAAATGCAAAATTTGAAATTTGGGTCCCGGTTGTAAAAAAAGCATAAAAATCTCTATGGAGTGTTGTAAGCGATTATTCAATAAAAACGAAAAGGAGAAGATTATTATGAAACTTAAAAACATTTATGCGGTTTATTTCAGTGCCACAGGTACTACGGAAAAAATTGTAACACGGATTGCGAAAGGTTTAAGTGAAAAAATGAAACTTCCTATTTCGAATATTGATTTTACGTTACCAAAAGTACGAGAAGAAAAGCTGCAATTTTCAGCGGAAGACATTGTTGTTTTCGGAACACCGGTTTACGCAGGTCGAGTTCCGAATGTGCTTTTACCGTTTCTAACCAATAATTTACAAGGGAATGATGCATTGGCGATTCCGATTGTTTTGTATGGCAATCGCAACTATGACGATGCTTTGATTGAGCTTCGCGATATCTTAGAAGTAAATAAATTTCATACGATAGGAGGGGGAGCTTTTAT
>JAYFPL010000121.1:0-7777 GCA_034927775.1 Anaerovorax sp.
TAAAACAAAAGTAAATAAATTTATATGGAATATATTGGGTGATGATATATTAGGTCTTATACCAAGGACACCAATACAATTAAATGTAAAAAAATGTGAATATGGAAAGGGAATACACGATTATTTATTTACAGGAATAGAGCTAATGGAGGTAGAATTAGATGTTATGGCAGGATGAATACACATGTAATAATTTATTAAAAAGTAAGACAGACCTGATTATAAAATTAAGTAAAGAAGAAAAAGTAGCTTTAGAAGTCCAGATTAAAAAGTGTAACAAAAACATTGAGTATTGGCTTGATTTATTGGTAAAGCAGTACATATATAATAATACTACTGATAAATCAATAGAACATATTCAGGAAAACTTTATAACGATGGTTGAGAAGGGAACTTTAAAAGATTATATTAATGAGCTGCTGCCAGATATTAATGAAAATGATGTGCGTAAGACAATCAACAATGTTAATAAAACTATTGAAAATATAGCGATGGAGAAAACTAGCAGAATATTTTTCAATAATAAGCCTGTAATTATATATAAATCGGAGATTGAAGCTATAAAAGATGCAGGGACTAAATATGCCCAATATAAAAATAGCAGGAAACAGCCTAGCGAATGGGCTCAAAAGTATTTATTTGTTTTTTTAGTATGGCAGAAGGCTTATCAAAATATGTATGGGAATAAATTTGAATGGGCTTTAGACAAAGAAGAAACGCTAAGAGAATTGACAGAGAAAAGTGGGGATTCTGGTCAACGCTGCAGACGATTTGAAAAATTAATCAAAGATGGGTATATAACTTACGAAATAAAAAATGTATTAAATCTGCGTAAAGAAGAACCACAATTATTATACAAAATGAATTTCTTAGCAAACGAGGGAGAAGAGGCATTTCAAATTACTGATTTCAAATATATCTGGGAACATTATATTGTATATAATAACAATATAAAATATGGATTTTGCTCAGAATGTGGTGAATTTATAAAGAAAAATCATAAAGACAAAAAGCTATGTGAAGCTTGTCAGAAGAAATAAAAATTTAACAAAAAATAAAAAAAGTAAAGCGCTTTTACAAATGTTGGAAGTTCAATGTTTGTAAGGGTGCTTTATCTATTCTATATATGGATAAGTTATTATACTTATTTTATATTAACATATAATATGACAATGTGTCAACAACTATTTATAAAATTTTTTAAAAATATTTTTTAGGAAAGGAGAGAATATGGAATTACAAAAGAAAGTTTTAGATTATATTAAATCTAACGGTATAAAAAAAGGTTACATTGCAGAACAAATTGGAATATCTCAGACAGAATTTAGCTTGTGGTTGCATGGTAAAACGTACATTAATTATGATATTGAACAAAAATTAATAAGTCTAATAAATAGTAAATAATCCAACTACCTTTATTCAGGGAGTTTTTTTATTTCAAAAATCAGGAGAACAAAATAATAATGGCAAAGTTAAATAAGGAATTAAAAGAAATAATGCGAATACAATCAGCCTTTGATTAAGGGCTGTTTTTTTAATTACAGGGGGAAGAGATTATATATTGAAAATAAAGTGTGTAATAGATAAAGTAAACTTTAAAGAAAAACCAGAAGGTGCAAAAACTGGTGCAATCATTAATAGAATGACGATTGATAAAGCTACAGAGTATTCTATAGAAGAGATTCAGCATAGTATTCTAGAAGGAAAAACTATTAGACCTTCATATTGTGGTGGTAGTGAAGAAACATGGAAATCACAGCAGATGTTCTTTATTGATATTGATAATAAACCTGCTAAGACTAAAGGTATGACTGATAAAGAATATGAACTCTTAATCGATGAATACATAAAATCAGACAAGTATAAGACATATGAGCAGGTAATTGACAAATGTAAATCTATTGAGTTAGTACCTAATTTTGTTTACACTTCCTTTAATCATAAGCCAGAGCATCATAAGATGAGATTAGTATTTATATTAGATAAAAATATTACAGATTGTGAAACAGCTAAGAAAGTTCAGCTATGTTTAATGGATTCTATTGGTGGTGTAGATGAGCAATGTAAAAACTTAAATAGAATTTATTATGCAGGTAGAGAAATTGTATTTAATAGTGGCAATATAATTAATACAGATAAATTAATAGAGTTATCTAAAAACATTTCTATAAATAAACCCTCTAAGCCTTGTAAATCAAAGCATGTAGAGAAAAGTCCCCCTAATAATAATAGAATATATAATAATTCTTATATTATTAGGGGGACAAAAACCCAAGATATAGTAAAATCAACAGTTACAGAGGATGACAATTACAATATAAAAGCCATTGCAAATAGGGATGTTGAATATCTGAA
Source organism: Anaerovorax sp. (assembly GCA_034927775.1). Lineage (GTDB taxonomy): Bacteria > Bacillota > Clostridia > Peptostreptococcales > Anaerovoracaceae > IOR16. The sequence goes on from JAYFPL010000121.1 coordinate 2,356, forward strand.
GAAGAAAATAAATCATCCACATATTATATTTCAAAACAATCAAGAGTTCTGTGATTACATATTTAAAGAAATTGATCTGGGTGAATTATTAGAGATTGGTTATCCTACCTCTTTCAGGTGTTTATTTCATGATGATAATAATCCATCGGCTTCTATCTTTAAAAATAATGAAGGTTATTGGATTTATAATTGTTTTGGTTGTGGTGTTTCTTATAATTTATTAGGAGTAATTGAGGTCTTAGGGAAGTTTAAGAGTAGACCTAAGGCATATAAATTTATAAGGGATATTTTCAACTTAGAAATACAAGAAACTGATTGGCAAAAGGAGCAAAAAGAAATCTTGCTTGAGAATCTGAAAGTACTTACAAACGGAGAACTAGAAAGAAATTGTCCTCAGGCATATAAAAACATTTCAAGAAATATAAAATATCTACAGCAATTAATACTGATTGCTATGGATAATGTTTATAATGAAAAGCTAACGGATAATGATGATAATGTTTTATTCTATGCATCAAATAAATTTATCGCAAAGCAATTAAATATCAATCCCAATAATTCAAAGGAAATTTCTAAGAAAACTGCATTAATGGCTTATCATAAATTATTAAATAAAGTTGATGATAATGAAGCTAATGAAGATATGCTTAAACGCAGCAAAGCTATAAATATCAATAGTACAGATAAAAATAGTAAATACAGGCATGTTAATTATTATTCCATTCCAAGCTATAACAATATGTTGTTTTCTGAAATTGAACAGCGTGGGCAGCAATGGAAAGAAAACAGCTATACCATTAAAGGTGTAAGCCGAGAAATGTTTTATAGAGCTGAAGGATTAGAAGTTGCTAATGAGCTATATCCACAATATAAAAAAGTTACTGAAACGGTTGATGGAAAAAAACTGGTTGTAGATAGAAGCACTACAAAGTCAAGTGACGAAAGGACTAATAATATAGCCGTAGCAATTAATGAGCTGATTGAGGAATATGGTTATGCAACAGAAAGGGGTATTGTAGAAAGATTGAGGGTGAACTATGCGTACATAATAACAGAAGTACAAATTAAGAAGTCATTAACAGAACTTCTTGATATTTATGGGTGGGTCAGAGTCAGAGCGAATAAAGAAATAAAATCAAAGTATAACGTGGATGCCGAAGGGTATCCATTTTTAATTGTGAAAAATATTTAATCAGAAGGAGAAATTTAATATGAAATCAATTATGCAAATGAATTACAAAGAGTTAGATGAGTTTATGAACAAGAACAGACTACAGGAGCTAACCTTCAGAAATGAATCAAAAATCAGGCGTGACATTAACGGGAGTTTACTAATTCAGGAAGATGGTCTGGAAATGCCTTATGGATGTGTAACTGAATTTATAAGATAGAAGAGTGTTTGAGTTATCAAGATAAATTAACAACAAAAAAATTATAAATTTTAAACTTATGGGAGTGCCAATTCAGGTGCTCTTTATTTAATTACAAGGAGGATTTTAAAATGGGAACAGTATTTTATTGTATGGCAATTATGGGAATTTCATTATGGGCATGGATACTTATTTTTATACTAGGAGAATGTATCTCTATTGTAATGGAGAAGGCAATTAAAACAATTAAGAAATTGATTAATAAGGTAGTTACTAAATATAGAAGAAATAAATCGGCGCAGGAGATAAAATAGTATGGAATTTAGAAAAATAAAAATATCAGATTTAAAACATGCTTCTTATAATCCTAGAGTTGATTTAAAGCCTGGAGATGCAGAGTTTGAAAAGATAAAGGATAGTATTCAAGAGTTTGGATACTGTGAACCTATTATTGTAAATACAGATATAACCATTATCGGTGGACATCAAAGAACAAAGGTACTTAAAGAACTTGGCTATGATGAAATTGATTGTGTTGTAATTGATGTTGATAAAACCAAAGAGAAGGCTCTGAATATTGCCCTAAATAAAATTAGTGGTGAATGGGATTTTGAAGCACTTGCAAAGTTACTCGATAACTTGAAAATGGAGAATTACGACATAGAATTATCGGGTTTTGATATGGAGGAAGCTGAAAAACTGTGGGATGAATATATGCCTAAAGATGAACAGGAAGAGGAAGAAGAAATTCCAGAGCCACCAGAAGAACCAGTTATTAAATTAGGTGATATTATTCGTATGGGTAAACATAGACTCATTTGTGGTGATGCAACTAGATTTGAGGATTTAGAAAAACTTATGAATGGACAAAAGGCAAGGCTAATCGTAACAGATCCGCCGTATGGAATAAGTTATCAAGGCAAAACTGAAGATGCACTTACTATTGTAAATGATAATCTTGATGATGAAGAGTTCTATAGATTTCTACTAGAAGCATTTAAAAGAGTTTATGAAGTATCCGATGATGGAGCAAGTATATATGTATTCCATGCTGATGCTAAAGGTTTAATTTTTAGACAAGCATTTTTTGATTCAGGGTTTTAACATTCTCAATGTTGTATCTGGGCGAAGAATACATTCGTAATGGGTCGGCAACCGTATCAATGGCAACATGAGCCAGCGTTATTTGGTTGGAAACCTACAGGAGCACATTATTGGAATGGGGACAGAAAGCAGAGCACTATATGGAATTTCGATAAGCCTAAAATAAATGATGTACATCCAACTATGAAACCCGTTCCATTGATTGAGTACATAATTAAGAACTCCAGTAAATACGGAGATATTGTTGTAGATACTTTTCTTGGAAGTGGAACTACATTAATTGCAGCAGATAATACAGATAGAATATGCTATGGTTCAGAATTAGACCCTCGATATGCTCAGGTAATAGTTGAGAGATGGATTAATTATAAGGATGGTATTAATGGTGATGATGTGATTGTCGAAAGAGATGGGCAGGAATATAAGTACTCGGAGTTAACGATATATCAGAAGTAATTTTTTACTACATCTCTATAATAAAAAACACACCGAAAAAATTTGGTACTGTAAGTGTCATCATGGCACTAGACAGGACAATAAGGCATAGCGGATACAGTGGTAGCGTGTACGATGAAAGAGAAATTTTAATTTTTAAAAATTAGCTTTACATAATAGCCAAAACCTCGTAAAATATTTGTGAGGTTAACCAAACACTCATAAAATTACATTATTAGGAGGTGCGCAATATGCCACGAGTTTATTTATCACTTGAACAAGAGTTATTTGACCTTATTAAGGCAGATGCAGAAAAAAATAATAAAACCATGAATTTACTGATTAACAATATACTTGAAAAAATTTATTTTGGCAGTCCTGTGTTAGATTATTCAAAGGCTGTTGAAAAATTAATTGAGGATACTAATAAATTAACTGATGGAGAGTTTTCTTTAGTAGAAGATCTTCCTTCATTTTCAGAGTTATGTATTGCTACAGCAGAGAACGGTTATTTACAACCAGCCACTTTAAGAGCAAGACTTGGTAAACTGTATAATGCAGCAGTTCGTAATGGGAATGTTCCGTTTGTAAAAAGAGCAACAAATAAAAAAAATGGAGAATTGAAATTTTTGGCAAGAGCAGCTGTGTATGTAAAAGATAGCAAAGCTATAAATGATATAGATGAATAAAGAAAAAGTTATGAGGTGATAAACATCAGCACTACTATCTTCTCCATGATTAACTAAATCCTCCATTTTACTTGATTTAATGTGCATTCAGAGTGATTAATGTAGTACATCAAAATCGAGAAACGGAGGATTTATATTATGGATAGGAAAGAAATCATAAAGGCATTGGAAGGACGCTTTAAAGTTAAGGCTAAATATCTTGGAGTTCCAAGTTGTAATTATCAGCTTGAAACAACAGATGACATTTACACAATAGACAGAGAGGGAAAGATAATAAATTCAGAAGGTCAGGAAGTGGAACTTGATGTTTTGTTAAATGAGAAGGTTCAGGAAGAAACAAGTGAACTTACACCTAAGGAAATTACAAACATTGAGATTGCAATTCCGATGGAGGGGCATACAGGCATTACATTAAGAAATCTAGTAAATATGGTTTATAGTAAGCAGAGCCTTATAAAAAAATCGTTGGGATGTACTGATGATATTATTGAGGATGATTTTTGCAATGCTGTCAACAATGTGAATACTGAAACGCTAGAAGATTTTAAAGCAACAATTGCTGGTTTGGAAAATAGAACTCCGGGAATTGAATTTGACTTTGATGAAGGAATAATCGTTTTTAAGATACTGAAGGATGATACCACTCCCGATTTGGTACAAGCGTATACACAGTTTATTGCTCTGCTCAATAAAAGTGCAAAGAAATTGAAATATGCTTTGGTAAAGGCAAGCGATACCGATAATGATAAGTTTACTTTCCGAGTTTTCTTGATACGGCTTGGAATGGTCGGTGATAAATATAAAATTACGAGGAAGGTACTGTTGAAGAACCTTGATGGTAATTCGGCTTTTAGAAATGGTAGGAGTGAAGATGATGAACGAATTTGATGAAATAATGCATAAAGCTACCCTTTCCCAAATTGCAGATTACTTGAAGAATAGCGATCCTAATGATGTGACCGAAATAATCATCAATGGGCAGGATAGTTTTCATTTATTAACCAAGTTGGAAGATATAATCAGATCCAAGGTTAACCAAAATGATGCAGAAATCCTTATTAAGGAAGTAAATAATTGTGTATTCCGAATTGAAAATCTTGCCTTTCAGCAGGGAGTAAGGGCTGGGGCAAAGCTACTGAAAGAGCTGCTTCAAATATGAAATGCTTTACATATCGCCTCTAGGGCTTGTGATGGCTTCTGGGGCGATATTATTATATTGTGGGGTAAATGACCGAAGCATTGAATCGGAAGGCTTACAGGAAAGATTTATTCCACTTTACTTTTAGCTGACGTAGAGGTAATGTACTACCTAATAAAAATGAAAGGTGGTTATATTATATGGATACTGAAAACTTAATAAGGGAAACTCTTAAAGGTCTTATTGCAACTGCAATTGAAAAGGTCTGTGTGCTTGGAAAAGAAGATGCACAGATGGATTTGAAAAGGCTGATGGAAGTATATGAGGACTTGGTTTTGTTTTGGGGAATGGAAGAAGATTTGATTGATGAGTTTGATGAGAAGATTGGGATATTGAAGTAGAGATTGTAGGGATAATGTAACTTATCAGGGGCTTATTGAATAATATATATAGAGTACTTACCTTTTGAAGGGAGGTATTGATTATGTCTGATATATGCAATTTAAGTAGATGTTGTCCACAAAGAAGATGTTGTTGTTGCTGTTGCTGCTGTTGTTGTTGTAGGTGCTGTAGATGTTGTTGCTGTCGTAGATGGTGCTAATTTTATATAACGTTAATTAAATACGAGTCCATCTGATTTAGGTGGACTCTTTCTATTTGGAGGGAGGTGAGGCAATAGTGGCAAG
>JAYFPL010000164.1:0-1705 GCA_034927775.1 Anaerovorax sp.
CTACATCCCTCATAACACTTTCTGCTTTCCTAGTATCTACATCACTTGCACTCATACATAGAATAAATGGCTTCTCAGAAAATACAATTCCCATATCATGAATTAACCCTTCATCAAATCCCGTTTGATGAGCGATGTTTAACTTTTCAGGGAAATAATAAGGTATAATATTTGTTCTCTGATGGTATTTAAGCACTGACATCATAGTATGGGAGGCACTATTTGATATCATTTGTCCAAAATAAAGCCTCTGAAACATATCTGTAACCTCTTTTACAGAATGATAATTATCCACTCCACACTTCATTTTATCCCAATCAAAAAATTTTCTATTAATAACAGTATCCTTAAATCCATTATCTCTTAAAGTTTGATTTACTTTATCTATACCTATTTTTTGAAGTAATATATTAAAAGCTGTATTATCGCTTACGGTAATCATTAAATAATATAAATCACTTATGTTTAATTCCAAGCCTTCATGAAGAAAGCTTAATGCTCCGTAAGAAGGTTCTTCTATCGTTACGTTTTTATAGCACTCACAATCTTCTTTTACCAATACATGTTTGTCCTCTTTTTTAAGTACTCCTAATTCTATTTGGTTAAATACTTCGATTAATACCATCAGCTTTGCCATTCCTGAAGAAGGAAAAACATCACAATTACCTGCAAAGCAACCAGCACCTGAAGTTAGATCTATATAATTTATACCGATGTTTCCCTTTAAATTCCCAATTCGATCTTCTATCTTTTTTAATACCATCTCTATTCCTCCACTTTATTATCAAGACCATATTTTCTTATTTTTTCAAATAAATTAGTTCTTCCTATCTTCAAGTATTCAGCTGTTTTCTTTTTTTCACCATTGTATTTTTCTAATGCTTCAAGTATTATTTTCCTTTCATAAAACTCTTTTTGTTCTTTTAAAGACCCCATTACTTCTTTACATTCTATATACTCTTCTTGAAATTCAATATCCTCTGGCATAATTACTTTTCCATCACACATGATAGCAGCTTTTGCAAGTACATTCTCCAATTCCCTTATGTTCCCAGGCCATTTATAATGTTTCATTTTTTCCAATGTTTGTCCACTTACTGTCAAGGGTTCAATTTCTATGTTTTTACATATTTCTGGCAATACATCATTTACAATTTCAATTAATGCATCTTTTCGTTCCCGAAGAGGCGGAAGTTCTATAGGAAATACATTGATTCTATAATATAAATCCTCTCTAAATTTCTTAGATAACACTAATTGTTTTAAATTACGATTTGTTGCAGCAATTAAACGAACATCTATATTTATTTTTTCACAACCTCCAACACGATAAAAAGTTTTATTTTGTATTACTTCTAATAATTTCCCCTGTAAGGTAAGAGGTAACTCAGTAATTTCATCCAAAAAAATAGTACCATGTTGAGCTAATTCAAAATATCCTTTTTTTCCGCCTTTTTTTGCCCCTGTAAAGGAGCCCTCCTCATATCCAAAAAGTTCGCTTTCAATTAATTGATAAGGTATTGCTGCACAATTCACATGGATAAAAGGAGCCTTATTTCTTTTACTATTGTTATGAATTTCTCTTGCTATAAATGTCTTTCCAGTTCCGCTTTCTCCTGTTAAGAGAATGGTAATCCCTGTTATAGAAGCTTTTTGAAGTAATGATTTCACTTTTTGTAATGCAGGATCATCACCCCATAATCGA
>JAYFPL010000075.1:0-2204 GCA_034927775.1 Anaerovorax sp.
TCTTAGAACGACAGATGAAATGTTAGCAGAGTTTGAGTATTTGGGAAGTGAGCTTGCAAAAGAGGTTGTCATAGATGCTCCGAATACTATCGCTGATATGGTAGAGCATGTCATTCCAGTTCCTGAAGGAAAATTCCCTCCGAAAATTGACGGGGCAGAAGAACGTTTGCGAAGTCGTTGCATGGAAACAGCACAGGGAATTTACGGAACCCCTTTGCCGGAACTTGTTCAAAGCAGATTAGAAAAGGAATTAGATTCTATTATAGGCAATGGGTATGCCGTTATGTATGTATCTGCGGAAATGCTTGTACAAAAATCATTAAAGGACGGCTATTTGGTTGGTTCCAGAGGGTCCGTAGGGTCTTCCTTTGCGGCAACAATGGCAGGAATCACAGAAGTAAATCCTTTAGTTCCTCATTATATTTGTCAAAATCCAAATTGTAAAAATGTTGAATTTATTGAAGACGGAAGTTATGATTGTGGCGTTGATATGCCGGATAAAAATTGTCCGAATTGTGGAGAACCATATAAGAAAGATGGATATTCCATTCCGTTTGAAACCTTTTTAGGTTTTGAAGGAGATAAGGAACCCGATATTGACTTAAATTTTGCAGGAGAATATCAGCCTGTGGCTCATAAGTTTGTAGAAGAGATTTTTGGAAAGGAAAATGTATTTCGTGCTGGTACCATTGGTACGGTTGCAATGAAAACCGCATTTGGATTTGTTCTGAAATATTTCGAAGAACGAAATCAGGTTGCTAACAAATGGGAGATAGAACGACTCGCTACCGGATGTACCGGTGTGCGAAGAACAACAGGACAGCATCCTGGTGGAATTATTATTGTACCAAGAGGACATGAAATCTCTGAATTTTGTCCGGTACAACATCCAGCAAACGATATGACAACTGATACAATTACAACGCACTATGATTATCATTCAATTGATGAAAATTTATTAAAACTAGATATCTTAGGACACGATGTTCCGTCCATGATACGTCAATTGCAAGACATAACGGGTGAAGATCCACTTGATGTACCTTTGGATGATCAAAAAACAATGGGAATTTTTAATGGAATTGAAGGTCTGGATATAATAACAAAAGACTATAAATACGTTCATGGCAGTTATGGGATTCCGGAATTTGGAACAAAATTTGTACGACAAATGCTTGATGATACACATCCGAAGCGTTTTGCAGATTTGGTTCGTATTTCGGGCTTTTCTCACGGAACCGATGTGTGGATTAATAATGCACAGGAGTTTATCAAAAACGGAGAAGCTTCTATGAGCGAAGCCATTTCCACTCGTGACGACATTATGAATTATCTGATTTTAAAGGGAGTTCCGAAAAAAGCATCCTTTAAAATCATGGAATGTGTTCGAAAAGGAAAAGGATTAACACCGGATCAAGTTGAAATTATGGAAGCAAACGATGTTCCGGAATGGTACATTGAATCATGCCGAAGAATTAAGTACATGTTTCCAAGAGCTCACGCCGTAGCGTATGTAATGATGTCCTATCGAATTGCATACTATAAAGTGTATTTTCCTGCTGCTTTCTATGCTGTCTTTTTTACAATGAAAATCAGTGAATTTAATGCAGAAGTTATTTTAAACGGAATGCAGGCTGTACAGGATCGAATTCAGGAAATCGAAGATAAAGGAAAAGAGGCAACAAAGAAAGAAGAGGATGAGGTTACTGTATTGGAAGTAGCTTACGAAATGTATGCAAGAGGCTATGAGTTTTTGCCTGCAGAACTTGGCAAATCAGATGCGTTAAAGTTTGATGTAGTCGATGGCAAAGTATTAATTCCTTTCTTAGCATTAAATGGTGTAGGTGAAAGTGCAGCGAAGCGTTTGGTTGAAGAATGGGCGACGCAGCCATATTTTTCAATTGAAGAAATACGTACAAGAGCGAAACTAAATCGTACTGCAATCGAAGCACTCAAAAAGCACGGAGTATTAAAAGGAATGCCGGAATCGGATCAAATGAGTTTATTTTAAACAATTTGTGTTTTTCCTTGCTATTTTAAGGAAAGTGTGGTATCCTATTAAGGAACAAATGTACTTGATATGTAAAAGCAAAAGAGTGGGCAATCCCACTCTTTCACTTTTGATTGGGGAAAATTGGTTTAAGAAAGGAATGTAAGAATGGCAAAAAAGAAAATCACGGAGCTGATTGCTTCTGAACTGCAAC
>JAYFPL010000029.1:0-13495 GCA_034927775.1 Anaerovorax sp.
TTCGTATCTGTCAACCAATTTTCTAATCTTTTTTCCATTTTTTTATGCGGTATTTATTAAATAGTTCTTAATTCCTTTAATTGCAACAACTTAAGTCTGTCAAGTTATTTACTTGCTACTCCATTCCCAGTATATCTTTTCTAATTAATAATATTTAACAAAAAAATCAACAAGGTCAACTTCGCGATAAGTTGACCTTGTCTGCGTCTCATTTTTCTCTATCTTGCATGTTTTTCCATTCTCGTATCATAATGGGTATGCAAGTCGCATACATGACAGCAGTTGCTATCACAAAGAAAATGGGCACGAAGGGCTGTTCTAGAAACATTTCATCACACTCCCAACCTTCAAGCCGTAACGCACGTTCCCCTTCGTAGTTGCAATCTTGAAATGTTTGACAGCTCTTTGCACGGTATTCTGTGCTAATTTCTTTACGTTCATGTTCCGTCCCCCTAATAGTAATTTGACGATTCATTTTTAAGAAAACAAAACGCACATTTAATCCCTACTTCTTATTATCCACTTGTTCCGTTCAGAATAATGTCGAAAACACCCACTCAATTCTTTGTTTTTTCTACGAATATTTGACACAAATTTTTAGGAACCAACCATTTACCACTCTCTTTTTATAAATATATACAATTTTATCTTTTTTTATTCAACTTTTTTATATTATAACCCCACCGCCTGAGTATAATATGCATTCGTTTTTGTTATAATGCCATTCACTTTGTCTTCAAAAATTACTTTAACTCGATAAGTACCGCTGGTGTCCACAGTGAGATTACGACGTTCTAATAAAGAACTAGTATCCGTGTCCTTTATTTCAAACGTATTGCCGTAATCATAATACCTCGCTGTGGAAGTATTTAGTTTTTGAACGGTACAGGTTGCTTTAATGTAATCTGCAGTCATAGATGATTGACAATATACCTCGAGCTGTCCCTTCTTATCTCCAAGTCTTGTGAAAGAAAGATCTCCACCCGCAACCATACGCATGATGGAAATCGGTGACTCTTGTTTATCTACCTCTGCACCATATACAAATGCAGACGAAAAAACAATCATCAATGATAATACAATTAATAAAAGCTGCTTTCTGTTTTTCATGAAATCCTCCTTTATTGGTCCCTATATTTAAACGAAAAAAAGGCAGCAAAAATTGCACTTATTTATATTCTCTAATTATTAAGGTTTTAGTATATATTAAATTATCAAATTATTCTTAATCTTCAGTAATTTTTCTTTTGCAACGTTTCCGGAAATCCAAATAATATCTTCTTCCTCATTCATTATAACTAATAAATTACGATTATTACTTTCATCCTCTTGATAGAAAATCTTTCCCTCTTCTAATTCTTCAAATCCCTTTACTTCATTTGCAAAAACAGAGCCTTGATTATCATTTAGTTTTCTTTGGGTAATATTCAATTCATCATTTCTATTATCCTGATAAACATAAATGAATTTTAAAACCTCATCATCAAACTTTTTTACTGATAATTTATCAAAAACATATTCCTCAGGTATATACGTTGGAACAACTAGATCTTCATACTTTTCTTTCATTGCTTCGATGTACTTCTCATCTTCAATAATCTCTTCCATTGATTGAGGTTCTTCAACTCCAACGTGACTATCTTCTATAAAACCATTTGTCACCTCTTGTTCCGGCAAATTCAGTTCCGTTTTTCCGGCAGTTGAAGGCTGAGGCTTGAATAATACAGCTAACAATGCGATACAAAGAAAAAAAACAACTAAAAAATTTGCGATTCTGAGATTTTTTTTTCTTTTAATCCCGTTAAAAAAACATCCTGAGTGCATTGAAACAGATGTTTTTTGAAGTCGAAGTTTTTTCTCTTGCTCATTCATAAATGATTGAAATGTAGGCTTCTTTATAGAATTTAAATCATGAAAGAAGTCCAATTCTATTAAAGGGTCATTCATAATCTCCTTTAACAATGATTTGCTTAAACGTCTGTTTTTCGTATAAGCTTCATTATTAATCTTTTTACACATGCTGAACTCCCCTCCTGTGATCTTTACAATATTCAGTTCCACTTAGCTTTGCTCTCATATGCTCCAGGGCACGTTTGTGATACGAGGCAGCAGTATTGTAATTTAAACCTAAGAATTTAGCTGCAATTTTTAACGGTAGTTCGTAATAATCGCACAATAAAACAATTTGTAAATGCTCGTCACGCATTTCGTTGAATAAAAATTGAATATCACGAAGATTCCCCTCATGATTTACATAATCATTAATATTGGATTCAACGCCAATATTTTCAATTGATTCTGCACATTCCAAACTGTGCAGCATTTCATTATTTTTACGATAATGACTGCAAAGAGTATTCATCGCCATTCTTCGCAAGGCAGCCGATAAATGTTTGTAAGCCTTTAATTTATCGACGTTCTTCCAAGCAGCTACCATTGTTTCCTGCGTAATCTCATTTGCTAAAAATGAATCTAAGGTAATTGTATATAAAAATTTACTTATGTACTCATATTTGGGCCAAACAATTTCCTCAAAAAATCGGCGATCGTTTAAACTTTTTTCCATCTGCATTTCATCTCCCACTCATTCAACATTATATAAAATTTATAATTCATAGCGAGTTATTATTATGCCAAACCAAATTGATGCTACATATTTACTCTAAATTTTATTCTCCTTTTTCCACTCGATTTCTTCCGTTTTCTTTTGCCTTATACAAACCTCGGTCTGCCCTTTGAATCAAATTTAGAACTGTATCTACCTTTTTATTCGTTGTTACACCAAAACTACAAGTCACCTTATCTTCTAGACGAAAATTAAAATTCTCAATTTTTACTCTGATTTTTTCTGCAATACGATACGCCGTCTCAAAATTTGTTTCCGGACATATGATTAAAAACTCTTCACCACCCCATCTGCCAACACTATCTCTCTCTCTAACACTCCTCTTAAGTAATAATGCAACTTCTACTAGAACCTTGTCTCCAACATTATGACCATATGTATCATTAATGGATTTAAAAAAATCAATATCCAATAGAATCAGAGAACATTTTTTACAGACTTTTGCACATCTGATGTATTCATTTTTTAATAATTGGTTTAATTGACGTCTGTTGTATATATCAGTCAACGAATCCATAATTGAACTATAACGCAGCTCTTCATTTATCTTTTCAATTTCATTTGTTTTCGCTTGCAGCATTTTATTTTTCCTATAAATTGTTTTTTGATTTATAAATTCTTTGCGGTATCTATGATACCCAATAACAGAAGCAAACCACGCAATGATGTTATTTGATAATATGTCATATATATATGTACTATAAAGAATCTCAGGCTTAAAGATTGGTAATAAGAAAAGAATCATAACACTTGTCACAGAATAAATAAAAAAACTTTTTAATGGATGAAAATAAAAAAATACTGCAAATCCATATATTACCGCTATATATACCGTTGGCAATGCAAATACATTATTTTTTACAACTAACGCTCTTAAAATAGCTACAGCAAACCCATATATTCCAAAACTAAGTTCATACGCTTTATGAAATATATTTAAATGGCTTAATTTCTTTTTATTAAAATAGACAGCTAATAAAAAATAGAACACCATAATAAAAGCAGTAAAAAAATGAATGGTTCTAACCACCTGACCATACTGGGTTAAGAAAAATCCATAATACAATTGCTCTAGAGTTAAATAAAAGGCTAATATTAATATACATAAGTTATTATGTATAAAAATTTTCAAAGAAAATTCATTTTTATTTTCTTTCGAATTAATATCAAAGAAAACTTGATTGATAATTTTCATATATAACCTTTCATACTAAATAAAATGGAACTAAAAAAATCTTTCTCAATCTCCTTTAAAAACTAAAATGTATTGTTTCTATTTATTATTAAAAATTATAATAAATATTATATTCCAGCATTCACCAATTTTCTATATGTTTTTTCAAATATAAACTATTTTTTTATAATATTTAATAAGAAATAATTTATATTTTGATTAGTTATGTAAATATATCATTAAAATAAGACTTTTCGTTTTCAATTCCTCCAATAAAGGTTTCGTTCTATATGAAACTACTTATGCTATTCAATATTCCTAAAAATACAAAACACCCTAAATCCATTTTTAAATAGATCTAGGATGCTCTAACTTTTATTAACCGATTATATTATGTACAAGTACATTCTTGTTTTTGTTCTCTTGCAATACGAATCTCTTCTAAATCAATTTGAAGGAGTGCCAAAGAGATTTAAAATAATAACACCTGCCGTTATCATTACAATCGCAAAAATACCAGTGATAGTAATCCCCTCTTTGAATAGAAAAACCGATATAAAGGTAGATACAATCAATCCTACTGCAGACCAGGTTGCATAAGCAATACTCAAATTAATATTAATCAACGATTTGGAGAAAAAGAAAAAGCAGAATCCATAAAAGAGAAGGGTTAAGATAGAAGGTATTAATTTAGTAAAACCTTCAGAATATTTAAGAAATGTAGTCCCAATCAATTCGCCGACAATTGCTAAAAATAAATAAAAATATTCCATAATAATTTACACTCCTATTGTTATAATCTTATAGTAATATTACTCTATTACATCTTGTTTGAAAATAGGAATTTATTATAAATAATAAAATAAAAAAGACCTCCAGCCTAGTTCACTATAAGTGAACTATACTAAAAAAATAGTATAATGATTAAGCATATTCTTTTATAAAAAACAAAATACCAGCATTTATACAATTATAAACGTTGGTATTTTAACTTTTGGAGGCGACACCCAGATTTGAACTGGGATTTCCCTACAAAATCTCTTTATTAAAATGTCCTCTTGTGTCTGTTGCCTGATTAAAGACCGCTTTATCCATTGAGCCATTTAATTTGCTTAAGGCCCCTTTAATGGTTTTCACAACCTGCTCTTTTGATTCAACTGTGAAGTTTAATCTGAATGCCTCGATTCCTTTTATGTTTTGTAACTCATCTAAAAGATTAAGTGTCTTCCCATTAAGGATAGTCGTTGTACAATCATCATGAGAAATGATAGGGAACGTTCCGTGCTCATCTTTTAACTCATAGCTCTTCGTTTTACAAATACCGCATTGATTCATTTTTTTCAGCGGACAATATTTTGTAAACAGCAAAGGAGCCTTACCATATACAATCATTTCTAACGCAGGATAGCCATCATTTTCTTTATAATAGGCATTCATTAAATCTTCTATTTGTCTCTTATTCAATTCATAAGATAACGTGACTCGTTTCGCACCTAATCGATATAATTCATAGCAGCTGGCAGAATTCACAACATTGAGAGAATAGTCTGTAACAAAAGGATTCGTTTTTCTGTAGTGATAAATTCCGCCATATCCTCCGATTAGCAGCAGTCCTTCTTTTTCCTTATAATCATTCTGGTTTCTTCTAACAATGTTTTCAAAATAGATTTCCTGAATTCCGCAGCTCACGCAGGCATCATACTGTTCCTTCGTCGTTACAGAGGCCGTAAGGTATGGTTTTTCAGGAGCAAAGCTTATTTTTTCTTTTGCTTTCAAAGCCTTGGTTCTATTCTCTTGGCTGTTAAGCTTTAAGTCATACAAGCCCTGTACAATCTCTCTTCTTGCTGCATTTAACAGTTTCGCTGGAACAAATGCATTCTGTTCCTCAAATTCTACAGAATTAAGTTCAAATATCGTATCATTCAATCTTGAAAATTGCTTGATTACCTGCTCTTTTGTTGTCGGATTATTAATTGCTTCGCCTAGTATTTCCCCGCTTTCATATAAATAATGAAAGCCTAACCCTTCCGCATCTACGATAAGCTTTGAATCTGGATATGCATACACTCTAATATCTAGGTCAAAACGCTTAAATTCTTTTTCCAGTGATGATTCTAACTCTTTGTAATAGGAAGAATCCTTCGTGATATAGACGAAATCACCCTTAGATATCTTTTCTTTGATTTTGATGTAACAGACATCCTCTGCTTTGTTGATTAAATTACCGTCTTTATCGTACAGTTTTACAACCGTTAAATTTACATCTTCATTGTTATGACTGATTCGGATGATATCGTTTTGATGTAAGGCCTTCGTAAGTG
Organism: Anaerovorax sp.; assembly: GCA_034927775.1. Lineage (GTDB taxonomy): Bacteria > Bacillota > Clostridia > Peptostreptococcales > Anaerovoracaceae > IOR16. The sequence continues at coordinate 6,122 of JAYFPL010000029.1, forward strand.
TTATTTCATACATGTCTTTTACAATCTTGCTGATTCTACCAATTTCATAACCAAAGTTATTCGGTCTTAAAATGTTTGTAATCTCTTTCTTATCTTCGTGAAACAAATATCCTTTCGTAAATGTCCGATTAAATGTTTTGCTCAAATTTTCTTTATCTTCTTCGCTTATTTTATTATCTAAGGCCATGCGATATTTTGATACAACATTAGCAACATACGCAGGCTCTTTCATTCGACCTTCTATTTTTAAAGAATCAATTTCTTTTAAATCATTGATATAATCGATTGTGTTTAAGTCCTTAGTAGATAGAATGTAGTTTTTCCCTAAAGATGTATCTGTCGCCTTATCAATTAGTTCATACTCCTTACGACATGAACCAACACATCTTCCGCGATTTCCGCTTCGATAGCCGATTAATCCGGACATAAGACAGTTTCCAGAATAAGATACACATAAAGCACCGTGGACAAAAATTTCCAAAGGTATTTTAGCGATTCTTTTAATTTCTTTTACTTTTTCAATCTCAACCTCACGGGACAGAACCACTCTTTTCGCACCAAGTTCTTTCAATAATAAAGTTCCGTCTAAATCGTCGATTCCCATTTGGGTTGAACAATGTGCTTCCATATCAAGAAAGTTTTTAACGAGGTAATCGAAAGCAGCAAGGTCCTGGACGATAATTCCATCTACACCGATTTCATTTAATTCGTGCATCTGCTCTTTCATCGCTTCCATTTCGTTTTCGAAAACGATGGTATTCATTGTTACATAGATTTTAACATTCCTCAGGTGCGCATACATAACCGCCTCTTTTAACGATTCTAAATCAAAATTAGAGGAGTAGGCTCGTGCACCAAATTTTTGCGTCCCTAAGTATATCGCATCACAACCATTAGAAATTGCAGCTTTTAAAGCTTCCATATTTCCTGCCGGAGCTAATAATTCAGTCATTTTATCCTCCATACTACTCGCTGCTTAGCTAAGTGCTTCTAACTGGCTGCAAAGTTTCTCTACCGTTATCAGCTCATTCTTTTTAAAGGCTACTGTGATATCGGCTTCTAATTCTTGTTTTTTCTTGTCTATTTCTAAATACTTCTGATCGAAATATTTATCATATACTAATTTACGAAAAGTTCGTGTACGCATACGCCGAATCGTATTATCTTCTATCAGTAAAACGTAATCCGCACAATTCGCCACAAGATAGAAATCATGGCTTACCATGAGTACAGCCCCTTTATATTCGGAAATGGCTTTTTCCAGAGCCATTTGTGCGTAAAGATCCAAATGGCTGGTCGGTTCATCCAAAATAAGAAGTTCTGCATTTGTATTTGCAATCATCGCAATTTGGAGCAAATTCTTTTCTCCGCTGGATAGCTGGCCTACCTTCTGCTTTAAGGTATCCCCTTCCAAACAATAGTTCCCGAGATACTCACGAATACTTTCCCTTGTCTCAAAACCTACATTCTCCATAACCTCGTACACCGTTTTTGCTTCATCTATAGTCTCGCCCTGAAGCTGAGATAAGTATGCATAGCTTGTATTCTCATTGATATGGATGGAAGGATGGTTATTCTTTAAGATATCGCGCATTAAAGTCGTTTTTCCTGTAGCATTTGCGCCAACAATGGCTGCTTTTTCGCCAGCCAGTAATTCAAAATTGATATTTTGAAGTAAATTTTCATCAAACGAAACATTATAATCTAAAATGCTTAAAACAGGTCGCTCTGTTTCAACTTCTATAGCCGGAAGTTCAATCTTCGGCTCACGAAGTTCAATAAAAGGTGCCTTAATTTGTCTTGCACGCAAACGGTCAAGCTGTGCTTGCTTTGCATTTGCAGTACTTCCAACAACAGGATTGTCATGCAGCGTAGCTCTTGTGCGCAGAATATCAACCATTTTCTTCGTACGCTCAATTTCTTCTTGTTCTTCTATACTCTGCAATTTCAGTTTTAATTTTTCCTTTAGCTGGGCACAACGATATTCTGTATAATTCCCATCATATTCCTGAATATCGCCGTTTTCTAAATGTAAAATCTTGTTAAAGCAGTGATTCAACAAATATCTATTATGGGTAATGACTAATACGGTGCCATTATACTCATTAATTAACCGACAGAGTCTATTTAAGTTACCAAAATCCAGAAATACATCTGGCTCGTCCAAAACGAGAAGATTTTGAGATAGTAGCATTTCTCTCATAATCTGAAGTAATTTGTACTCTCCACCACTCAGTTGTGATAACTTTGTTTCTTCTAATTCACGCATACCGGCTACATATAGCTGTTTACGGATATTGTTTACATAATTATCTCCGTCCATAGCCTCAAAGGCATCTAAAAGAGCCTGGTATTTCTCAAATAATGGCGTTGCATCCTCAGCCACTGCCATTTCTTCACACACAGCAGCTGTCGCTTGCTGATTTTCCACGAATCTCTCACTTAGATATTCAAAAACAGTACATTCCTGCTCTTTATCCCTCACAACAAATTGGCTAGCATAACCAATACGGCAACTTTCATCTTTGATTATCTTTCCATCGTACAAATACTTATCCGGATGAATAATCATATCAACAAGAGTTGATTTTCCAGCGCCATTACTACCAATAAAAGCGCAATGCTGTCCCATTTTCAATGTAAACGAAACCTCTTTATATAAATCTTTTGCAGGAAAACCATAAGAAAGTTTTTCTACTTGAATCATTTTTAATCTCCATTCCTGCTATCGGGGCAAATGAATTGCCCCTTGCAGGAACAAATCAACTTTGAAATATAGCTGTTGATTTGCCTTACGGTGGGACTAAAACAATTAATATGCCCGTGCCAGCATTTTGCTTTTACTTCTTCCATGTGCAAAATGGCACATGAGCTGTAAGGTTGAAATTCTTTCAACCTTTTATCCTCTTTCTAAAAAATTTTATCTAAATTTGTCACAGTAGAATTATAACAATTCACACTGCACAACACAAGAAAAGTTGCCAAAACAACGACATCTGTTTTAGGATATGCATATAGTTGCATATATAACCAAAAACAAATAAAAAAACTCTAAACGCACCAAATTCAATGTGTTTAGAGTTTCAACTTTGGAGGCGACACCCAGATTTGAACTGGGGAATAAAGGTTTTGCAGACCTCTGCCTTACCACTTGGCTATGTCACCATAAATCAGTACTATTTTATTATCTAAAATATACTTTATGATATTATTTTTAAAAATTGGCTAGGGTAGGAGGATTCGAACCTCCGAGTGACGGAATCAGAATCCGTTGCCTTACCGCTTGGCGATACCCCAACATCACTCTTTATATTTTTTGGGGTGGGTAGTGGGGTTCGAACCCACGCATGCAGGAGCCACAACCCTGTGTCTTAACCACTTGACTATACCCACCATATGATATTTAATGCAAATTTTAATGGCGACCTGGATCGGGCTCGAACCGACGACCTCCAGCGTGACAGGCTGGCATTCTAACCAACTGAACTACCAGGCCGCAAAAATGGTGGGCGCTATAGGGCTCGAACCTATGACCCTCTGCTTGTAAGGCAGATGCTCTCCCAGCTGAGCTAAGCGCCCAAATTTGCGTTTGCAACTTTATTCAATCTACGTTTTAAAATATGGTAGCGGCGAGTGGAGTCGAACCACCGACCTTTCGGGTATGAACCGAACGCTCTAGCCAACTAAGCTACACCGCCACATTTGGAAACGTCATGAACACGTCGCAAGAAAGATAGTACCATTTCCTAGCCTTTCTGTCAATACATTTTTCGTCGAAAAATTATTTTTTATGCATATATTTTTTATACTTTTTTCGAACCCTTTATTTTCAAGGCATTCCATCCGTTAAGTTGTTTCCAAAAGAGTGGAACATTTTATAAAAACATCTCGTCATATTATTATTCGACAAAATTTTTTTATACACAAAAGGAGAAAAAAAATGAAGAAAAATAAAATAATAAAATTAACTGCATGTACTTTATTATCTGTAACGTTACTTACTACAATTGCATTTGCGCAAACTCCCGATACACAAACTCCGATTTTAATTTCGGCTCCTATACAGGATGCTCTTACTCAAAACAAATTGGTATCTGGAACCGTTTCCGATATTAAAATACATAAAGACTCTTACACGATTACCATTGAGAACGATGATATCGGTATGGTATTTTCGGTAAACCCACATATATTTATCATCGATCAAAAAACAAAAAAATATACACAAATTGAGGAGATTAAAGTCGGTACCAAGTTAACTGCAATCGTTAATAAAAATGCACCGATGACACTTAGCATTCCTCCAATGACCAGTGGGGTAGCAGGATTCATTTTAAATAGCGATGCAGGTTCTGTTGACCTTTCTGTTTATAATGATGAACTTGTAAATGCAGAGAATACACTCGCATTAAAAATTAATAAGGATACCACTATCGTTTCTGAAAATGGTGCAAAACGTTTATATTCAGCAGATGATTTAAAGCAAAAAGAATGTCTCGTTTTATATAGCATTTCTACTCGAAGCATTCCCGCGCAAACCACTCCTGAATTTGTAATGATTATGAATGAAAAAGAAAAAACAGATGATTATGTTCCTCTTCGGTCATTTGCTAAAGAAAAAGGTTACTCCGTATTTTGGACAGCGAATGATAAACCAATTCAACTGAAAAAAGAAAACATTACGATTTCGATTTCTATAGGAAAGACTGACTTTGAATATGCTACTGAAGAAAATCCAAATTCAGCAAAAAAAATGAAGTTTGCACCAAAGTTAGAAAATGGAGTTACATTTGTATCACAAAGCTTCATTGACTCCCTATAAATTACTAAAAAATCATATTTTATTCAAAACGTCTTATTCAGAGCATCTGTAATAAGACGTTTTTTCTTGTTTATTCTTCACAGTCTCTATGAGCGATTCATATAATGGCAAAGAGAAAATTTAATCTCAATTCTTTTAGATGGAGAATTATATATATGGAAACGAAAAAAAACATACCAGAGCATTCTTTGGATCACTTACCGATTGGAAAAAGCACTGTCGTAACCGACTTAAATGCACATGGAATTCAGCGACACAGAATGATGGATTTAGGATTAATTAAAGGAGCGCCGATTGAAGCTCTCCACAAGAGCCCATGTGGAGATCCTACAGCCTACAATATTATGGGTGCAGTCATTGCATTACGGAAAGAAGATGCAAAAAAAATAATCATTAAAGACGTCTTTGAAAGGTAGGTTATCGCAATGGAAGAAGCCATTATTGCATTAGCCGGCAATCCTAACGTTGGCAAAAGTACCGTTTTTAACGCGTTAACCGGATTGCATCAACATACAGGAAACTGGCCCGGAAAAACAGTAGCAAATGCTATGGGAAGCTATACTTATCAAGAAAAAAATATAACGGTTGTTGACTTGCCTGGTACATACTCTTTGATTGCCAGCTCAGTTGAAGAAGAAGTATCCAGAGATTATATCTGCTCAGATGAAGCCGATATTATTGTTTGTATCACCGACGCGACTTGCTTAAAAAGAAACTTAAATTTAGTTTTACAGATTCTATCTACAACAAAAAATGTAATTGTATGCGTCAACCTCTTAGATGAGGCAAAGAAAAAAGGCATCGCGATTGATCTTCCGTGCTTATCAATGGAATTGGGTGTTCCCGTTATTGGAACAAGTGCCCGTTCCAATGAGGGCCTTTTACAATTAAAAGACGCCATTAATAAATCCATTGAAGAAAAAAAAGAACATAGCAATACACATACAAAAGAAAAAAAAGAATGTATCGCAGCTTTCGACAGAAATGCAGATTGTGAAAGCATAACCGTTCAATTAGTTCAGCAAAGCGAAGCTATTTGTTCACGCTGCATCAAAACGAACAAAAAGAACCCACATTCTATGGATCGAAAAATAGATCATATTTTAACATCAAAAACATTTGGAATCCCAATTATGCTAGGATTACTATGCCTTATTTTTTGGATCACCATTACAGGAGCAAACTATCCATCCCAAATACTTTCCAACGCTTTTCAAAAATTAGGCGCCAATATTTCCTCTTTGATGCAGTCATACCAGGTTCCCGTATGGGTACATGGTATTCTGATGGATGGCATATATAAAACAGTTACTTGGGTTGTATCTGTAATGCTTCCGCCTATGGCTATTTTTTTCCCGCTTTTCACCTTGCTGGAAGATTCCGGTTATCTACCTCGCATAGCTTTTAATTTAGATCATTTTTTTCAAAAAGCAAATGCACATGGAAAGCAATCACTTACCATGTGTATGGGATTTGGCTGCAATGCATGCGGAGTCATAGGATGCCGTATCATAGATTCTCCCCGAGAACGATTAATCGCAATCCTTACGAATAACTTTGTTCCATGTAATGGCAGATTTCCAACTTTAATTGCTATTATTACTATGTTTTACGTAGGGAACGGTTCAAAAATGGGAAAAACCATATTGCCAGCTCTTCTTTTGACCGCAGTCATTTTGCTGGGCATCGTAATGACAATTCTCATTTCGAAGCTGTTATCGAAAACAATATTAAAGGGGATGCCTTCTTCTTTTTCATTGGAATTGCCTCCATACCGTTGCCCGCAATTCGGTAAAGTAATTGTCCGTTCCATTTTTGACCGCACTTTGTTCGTGCTCGGTCGAGCAATTGTAGTGGCAGCTCCTGCAGGTCTTCTTATATGGATCTTAGCAAATGTTACGGTAGGAAATATGAGCTTGTTAGATCACTTCTCTCAATTTTTAGATCCCTTTGCTTCTTTGTTCGGTATTGACGGTGTTATTCTCATGGCTTTTTTACTTGGATTTCCAGCAAACGAAATCGTCATCCCAATTATTCTTATGGCATACCTTTCAATGGGAACTCTAACTGAACTTGAGAGTCTCAATGAACTTCACGCACTCTTGCTTGCAAACGGCTGGACGGGAATCACAGCCTTATGTACAATGATACTGTGTCTCATGCACTTTCCGTGCGGTACAACTTGTCTTACAATAAAAAAAGAAACCCAAAGCTGGAAATGGACAATTGTTGCATTTATTTTACCAACTCTTTGTGGTTTATTCCTTTGTTTCCTTATTTCTACAACTGCAAAAATTATTTTTTAAAATGAAATTAGGTCAAAAAAGAGGGTTCGCCACTTTGCTCTTCCTTTTTATTGAATCGGAAAATCTACTATTCCCGATTCAATAAAAAGAGAGCTTGTTCGGGATCTAAAATTTGATAATCTCGAACAAGCTTAAAAAATCTCTATATTGTATTATAGTATTAAATTTTAGGTAATGCCATAAACCCCTTCTGTAAATCGTCATCTGTAGGAATAGAATCCGTCATTGTGCCGTCTCGATATGAAG
>JAYFPL010000197.1:0-25948 GCA_034927775.1 Anaerovorax sp.
ATGGAATTTGCAAAGAGTTTATTGATGGAGCGGATGCAGCCATTCGGATTCCAATGATGGACTCTGTAGAGTCTTTAAATGCTGCGGTTGCCGCAGGAATTTTGATGTATGAAGCGGTAAGACAAAAAGAACAGCGATGAAAATAGTGAACAATGAAATGGAGGATAAATAGCATGCAAAATCAGCTTAAAGCTATATTGGAAGAAGCAAAAGAACAGTTAGAGGAAGCTTCCAATTTAGGAGAAACAGAAGAACTAAGAATTAAATTTTTAGGTAAAAAAGGAAAGCTTACAGAAATTTTAAGAAGTATGAAATCGTTAAGCCCGGAAGAGCGTAAGACTTTAGGCCAAGTTGCAAACAGTACCAGAGGGCAGATTGAAGCAATTCTTGAAGAAAAATTCGCGATGATGAAAGACTTGCAAAAGACTACGAAACTAAAAAGTGAGAAAATAGATGTTACAGAGCCGGGAAGATTGCTTCAGCTTGGTGTGAAACATCCGATTTCCATTACCATTGATGAGATATCAAAGGTATTTATGAATATGGGATTCCGTGTCATTGAAGGTCCGGAAATTGAAACCGTTTTCAATAATTTTGATGCATTAAATGCACCTCCGAATCATCCTGCAAGAGATTTTACCGACACTTTTTATATTACTGAGGATGTATTGCTTCGAACACAGACTTCACCGGTACAAGTCCGTACTTTGATGAAGGACAATCCTCCGATTAAGGTAATCTCTCCGGGACGTTGTTTCCGCTGTGATACTCCGGATGCAACACATTCTCCAATGTTCCATCAAGTAGAAGGACTTGTGGTGGATGAAGGCATTTCTATGGCGGACCTAAAAGGTACACTGGATTCGTTTGCAAAACAAATGTTTGGATCGAGTGCAAAAACAAAGTTCCGACCACATCATTTCCCATTTACTGAGCCGTCCGCAGAAATGGATGTTTCTTGCTTTAAATGTGGAGGCAAGGGCTGTAAAGTATGTAAAGGAAGTGGCTGGATTGAAATTTTAGGATGTGGTATGGTGCATCCAAACGTATTAGCAGTAGGGCATGTAGATACAGAAAAATACACTGGATTTGCATTTGGTATGGGAGTAGAAAGAATTGCCATGCTAAAATACGGGGTGGATGACATCCGTTTGTTCTATGAAAATGACATGCGTTTCATTCAGCAATTCAAATAATAAAAACGGAGGGATAATATGTTAGTACCTATTCAATGGTTAAAAGAATATACAAACGTTGATGAAAATATAGATAAATTTTGTGATCGTATGATCATGTCAGGTTCCAATTTGGAAACAGTTGAATTTTTTGGAGAGAACATTGAAAATGTTGTCATTGGAAAGATTTTGTCCATTGACAAACATCCGGATGCAGATAAGCTTGTGATTACGAAAATTGATGTTGGTGCGGAAGAACCGATTCAAATTGTAACGGGAGCATCGAATATTGCAGTAGGTAATTATGTCCCTGTGGCATTGCACGGAAGTAAAATCCCTGGACCGCTTCATGGACAGCCAAAGAAACCGGAAGGTGTTACCATTAAAAAAGGAAAGCTTCGAGGGGTTGAATCCTTTGGTATGCTTTGCTCTGCTGGAGAACTTGGTTTTGAAGATAAGGTGGTACCGGTAGCACACAAGGATGGTATCTGGATTTTAGAAAAGGAATATCCTTTGGGAATGAGTATCGTAGAAGCTTTAAATCTAAAAGGTGAAGTGATTGATTTTGAAATCACACCAAATCGACCGGATTGTTTGTCTATGATTGGTATGGCAAGAGAAGCGGCGGCTACATTTGAAACAGAGCTTTCTTACCCTGAAACTCGTTGTGAGGAAAAAGGAGAGGGAAAGTGTAAGGATTTTATTGAAGTAGAAATTAAAAGACCAGATCTTTGTAAACGCTACGTTGCAAAAGTGGTGACGAACATTAAGATTGAACAATCGCCTTGGTGGCTTCAGCAGAGATTAATTTATGCTGGTATGCGTCCGATTAATAATATTGTCGATATTACCAACTATGTGATGCTAGAATATGGACAGCCGATGCATGCGTTTGATATTCGCAATGTTAAGGGTGGCAAGATTAGTGTGGATACCGCTCAGGAAGGTGAGATATTCACAACCTTGGATGGAACCGAACGTAAAATGACAAAGGACATGCTGCTCATCAAGGATGCTCAGAGAGCTGTTGCTATTGCCGGAGTGATGGGTGGTCAGAATTCAGAAATTCAAGAGGATACAGATACTATTTTAATTGAAGCTGCTAATTTTAATGCAGATAGTGTCAGAAGTACATCAAAAAAATTAACACTTCGTACGGAAGCATCTTCCAGATTTGAAAAGGGAATTGACCCGAATCTTGCGGAAGAAGCCTGCAATCGAGTATGTCGATTAATTGAGCTTTTAAATGCAGGTACAGTTTTAAAGGGTTCTGTTGATGTATATCCGGAAAAAGCAGAAGCGAAACCGGTAAAGGTGAGAGTGGATCGAATTAATCAAGTACTTGGAATTGATCTTTCCGCTAAGGAAATGATTGACATTTTCCATAGATTAGAAATGAAAACGATGCATCTTGGAAATACGATTACGGTAACACCGCCTACAGTACGTTTGGATTTGGAAACAGAGATTGACTTTGTAGAAGAAATTGGAAGAATTTACGGCTTTGATAAGCTTCCTGTAACTTTACCTAGAGGAAACACCGAGGCAGGAAAATCTGAAAAGCAGCGTTTGCGAGATTTATCAAAAGAAGCAATGACTGCACTGGGAGCCAGTGAGATTCAGACTTATTCTTTTGTAAGTCCAAAAGGTGTGGATTCAATTAAGCTAGCTGAAAATGCAGAAGGAAGAAAACTGATTAAGCTATTAAATCCACTTGGAGAAGATACTAGTGTAATGCGCACTACGTTAATTCCTAACATGTTGGAGGTCTTAGCAAGAAATTATAGCAGAAACAACGAAAATGTAGCTGCCTTTGAAATTGGAACGACCTTTTTTAACAACCATCATGAAGGAGATCCGCTTCCGGAAGAGAAAGAATCCATGTGTGTTGCTGTTTATGGACCGGATAAAGATTTCTTTACATTAAAAGGTATGGTAACAGAATTTTTGAATAAATTAGGAATATACGAGTGTCGTTATATTCCGGAGGAAAAAATAGAAACCTTCCATCCGGGTCGCTGTGCAACTCTTGTATATGATTGTGTGGAAATTGGAATTATAGGTGAAGTTCATCCTGATGTTTTGGAAAAATATGGAATTGGAGCAAGAGCAATTTGCTGTGAACTTAACTTTGATCTTCTTGTAGAAAAAGCAAATACAGAGAAATTTTACCGTCCACTTCCAAAATATCCTGCAATGACTCGAGATCTTGCATTAACGGTGAATGAAGAAAATTGCGTATGTGATATCGAATCGATTATCAAGGCTCATGGAGGGGAATTACTTGAAAAGGTAACATTGTTTGATGTATATCGCGGAAAGCAGTTATTATCTGGGACAAAGAGTGTAGCGTTTACGCTTACGTATCGCGCAGCTGATCGTACACTGACAGAAGAAGAAGTAACCAAGGTAAATGATAAAATATTGGTTGCATTAAAAGAAGAATGCCACGCGGTATTGCGTGAAATGTAACGGATAGAAAGGCGGACATTTTCTATGGAAGACAAAAATAAGGTGACTGTCAGAATTTATGGCCAGGAATACATCATTTCAGGCGATATGCCAAGAGAGCACATTATGAAAGTTGCAGATCATGTAGATCGTAAAATGAATGAAATCGCTGCTGCTTTACCTACTACTGCTACGTCATCCTTAGCTGTGCTTTCTGCTGTAAATGTTGCTGACGATTATTTTAGATCGCTGGAAGAAAACCAATCCTTAAAATTGAAAAATATTCAACTGGATAAAGATACAAAACATTATGTTCAGCTTTGGGATGAGGCAAAAAAGAATTTTTTGCAGTATAAAGAAGATGCCCAAAGCAGCATGGAGCATCGGGATCAATTGCAGCGGTTATTCAATGAAAAAACAGTGGAGGTTAGTCAGCTTTCCGGAAAATTGAAAGCGTTACAGGAACAATTCGATGCTTTATGCCGAAAAAATGAAGCGTTGTTAGAACGTATGAAAGCACAAGAAGAAAATAAAATTTCCAACTCTTCAATTGTTAAGGAACTGGAGGCAAAATGCAGAGATGTAGAAAGCAGTTTTTTTGATCTTCAAATGGAAAATATCCAGTTAAAAGGAGAGTTGGACCGCTATAAAAAAATGATGGAGTAGTATACATGAACAAAAAGGCATATCGGGTGTTAGAATACAATAAAATCATAGAGAGATTGTGTACCCAGGCAGCTTCTTCGATGACAAAAAAAGTCCTCGAAGAGCTAAAGCCTTCTATTGATGTGTATCAAATTCAAGAGCAATTAACGGAAACCACGGAAGCGGTTTCCGTTATTATGCATAAAGGGACACTTCCTTTAGGGAGTTTTTATGATATAAAGGATTCTATTTTTTTTGCGCATAAGGGCGGCACTCTAACAATGAAGCAACTGTTGGAAATTCTATATAATTTACAGGTTGCCAGAAATGCTGTCAGTTTCTTAAAGAGTGATTTACCCCCATTGCCGCGCATTAAAGGCTTGGCAGAAGTATTATTTATTGATAAAAGCTTGGAAGATGAAATAGACCGCTGCATTTTATCGGAGGATGAAATGGCAGACAATGCGAGTTCGGAATTAAAACGGATTCGAAGATCTATTCTAAGACAAAATGATGCAATCAAAACAAAGATGAACAGTATCTTGAATTCGTCGGAAAATCGAACTCTTTTACAAGATGCCATTGTAACAATGCGTCAAGGCAGATATGTAATTCCTGTAAAACAGGAGCATAAAAGTAAATTTTCCGGAATCGTTCATGATCAGTCATCAACAGGGGCAACCTTATTCATTGAACCACAAGCGATTGTAAATTTAAATAATGAACTTCGAGAAATGGAATTGGCTGAAAAAAAAGAAATACAGCGTATTTTAGAAGAATTTTCACAAAGAATTGCACTGATCCATGAACAACTGTTAAATAATCAAAAACTTTTGGTTCAGTTGGATTTTATTTTTGCCAAGGGAAAATTATCAGTCTCTCAAAAAGCATCAGAACCTAAAATGAATACACAAGGGTATCTTAAAATAAAAAATGGAAGACATCCGCTAATTGATCCGAAAAAGGTAGTCCCGATTAACATTGCACTTGGAAAAGAGTATGATACATTAATTATTACTGGGCCCAATACGGGAGGAAAGACTGTTACATTAAAAACAGTGGGACTTTTTGTTATGATGGCACAGTCCGGTTTACATGTTCCGGCTTCGGATGGAACGGAACTTCCGGTATTGGAGCAGGTATTTGCTGATATTGGAGATGAACAGAGTATTGAGCAAAGTTTAAGTACGTTCTCATCTCATATGAATAACATTGTACAAATAGTACAAGAAAGCAGAGAAAATACATTAGTTTTATTGGATGAGCTAGGAGCTGGTACGGATCCGACGGAAGGTGCAGCTTTGGCGATTTCCATTTTAGAGAATATCTATGGAAAAGGTGCAAAGACGATTGCAACGACACATTATACAGAGTTAAAAAAATATGCACTGTCCTCCTATCGAGTACAAAATGCATCAATGGAATTTAACGTAGAAACATTAAGTCCGACTTATCGTCTTTCAATTGGAGTCCCGGGAAGATCAAATGCTTTTGAGATTTCAAAAAAATTAGGACTGCCTGATGCACTTATTGAACATGCAAAAGGCCTTCTGGAGAAAGGCGATATTGAATTTGAAGAAGTAATAACAACCATTGAAAAAGATAAAATTACGGCAGAGGAAGAACGTGATGAAGCGATCGCTCTTCGTCTAGAAATGAAGCGACAAAAAGAAGCATTGGATCATCAAGAACAACGTTTTAAGGAACAAAAAGAAAAAATTCTTCAAAAAGCAAAAGAAGAAGCAAGAGAAATGGTTCGAGAAGCAAAGGAATTTTCGGATCAAGTACAGAAAGAATTACGAGAGTTAGAGAAGATACAAGATCCTTCTGAACGGAATCGAAGACAGGAACAAGCACGAAGTAAAATTCGCAGAGCGGGGGAAGAGTATCGAGAACGCTATGAAATACCTCAAAATGATAGCCCTGTAAGACCAGGTGATTTGAAGCTTGGAGATCGGGTGCGAGTTCTTTCCTTGGATCAAAAGGGAAATGTACTCACGCTTCCGGATGACAAAGGTGATTTGCAGTTACAGGTAGGCCTTCTTAAAATGACAGTTAATCTAAAACAAATTTCTAAGATTCAGGAAAATGTTACAAAAAAGGAGAAGCAGAAAGCAAGATACGGTGCACTTTATCGAAGTAAGGCACAAGCCATTTCTATGAGCATGAATGTAATTGGAAAGAATCTGGATGATGCCTCCATGGAAGTTGATAAATATTTGGACGATGCTTATATGGCAGGACTGAAAGAGGTTACGATTATTCACGGAAGAGGAGCCGGAATCTTAAGGGATGGGTTGTCTCAACTTTTCCGACATCATAAGCATGTGGAAAAATACCGAAAGGGAGAGTACAATGAAGGTGGAGATGGAGTTACCATTGTCACCTTACGATAAGAGTTTCGGGGAGGAATGAAATTGCATATTGTAAGTGCATGTTTATTAGGAAGGTGCTGTCGATACAATGGAGGCAGCAATGAATCAGTAGAAGTAAAAGAGTTTTTAAAAAATAAATCATATATAGAGGTTTGTCCGGAAGTTTTGGGAGGTTTAGAAACTCCGAGACCACCCGCAGAAATCATAGAAGGAAAGGTAATCAATAAAGAAGGTAAGGATGTAACTGAAGCCTTTCAAAAAGGGGCAGAGCTTGCTTATGAGGTTGCATTAAAGGAAGCAGATAGAAATGGGGAGCCAATCGAATCGGCTATTTTGAAAGCAAGGAGTCCATCGTGTGGCTGTGGCAAAATTTATGACGGAACATTTCAAGGAAAGTTGGTTTCTGGAGACGGTTTTTTGGTTCGATTACTAAAGGAAAAAGGGATTCACGTTATTTCAGAAGAAAGTTTGATGAAACGATAAGATAAAATTGCATGAAAAGCAAGGAGGATAAACATATGTTGAATGTTAAGACACAAATTGCAGAATGCTTAGAACCATATGTAGAAGGACTAAGCAAAGAAGAAATTGAAAAAATGATAGAGATTCCATCCGACACAAAGATGGGAGATTATGCATTCCCATGTTTTCGATTGGCAAAAACTATGCGTAAAGCACCGGCAATGATTGCTTCAGGAATTTGCGAAAAGTTAGAAGGAAATCAACTTTTTTCAAAAATAGAATCAGTCAATGCTTATGTAAATTTATTTTTAAACCGTGAAAGCTTTACCAAAGAATTGGTAGCTTCGGTGGTTGATCAGAAAGAACGCTATGGTTCTTCCGATTTGGGAAAGGATCTTACGGTTATTGTTGAATTTTCTTCCCCGAATATTGCGAAGCCATTCCATATTGGACACATTCGTAGTACTGTAATTGGGAATTCTATTTATAAGATTTATGATTTTCTTGGCTACGATACGGTACGAATCAATCATCTTGGAGACTATGGAACTCAATTTGGCAAGATGATTGTATCTTATCGTCATTGGGGAAACAAAGAGGATGTTATTAATGAGCCAATTAAAACTTTACTTGGATATTATGTAAAATTTCATGAAGAGGTAGAGAATAATCCTTCTTTGGATGATGAAGCACGTGCAACATTTACAAAGCTTGAGCAGGGAGCGAAGGAAGAAACTGAGTTATGGCAGTGGTTCCGTGATGAAAGCTTAAAAGAATTTGCGCGCGTATATAAGATGCTTGGCATTGAATTTGATTCTTATGCAGGTGAAAGCTTCTACTCAGATAAGATGGGACGTGTTTTGGATGAATTAAAAGAGAAAAATCTTTTAAAGCAGTCCGAAGGTGCTCAAATTGTTGATTTAGAAGAATACAATTTATCTCCGGCGTTGATTACAAAGAGTGATGGTTCTACGTTATATATTACGAGAGACATTGCTGCAGCGATTTATCGTAAAGAGCATTATAATTTTTATAAAAATCTATATATTGTTGCTTCACAGCAGAATCTACATTTCCAGCAATGGTTTAAGGTTGTGGAATTAATGGGCTATGAATGGGCAAAGGATTGTGTTCATATTCCGTTTGGTCTCGTAAGCTTAGAAGAAGGAACAATGTCAACAAGACATGGACGTGTGGTATTTCTGGAAGAGGTACTAAACCGTGCAGTGGAACAGACGAAACAGGTCATTCTTGAAAAGAATGTAAATACGGAAAATGTAGAAGAAACTGCGCATCAGGTTGGAATCGGTGCCGTTATTTTCCAGGAACTTTCCAATAGCAGAATCAAAGATTATGTATTTTCATGGGATAAAGTTCTTAATTTTGAAGGGGAAACAGGACCGTATGTTCAGTATACACATGCAAGAGCTGCCAGTGTTCTGCGAAATGCAAAAGAAGAAACCGAAAAGGCATTAGCAAACATTGATAACATTGATATGTCTTATATTTCCGGAGACAGTGCTTATCAGCTTGCTAAGTTAATCTATCGATTCCCGCAGGTAATTATCGATGCTGCGGATAAGTATGAACCTTCTGTGGTAACAAGACATGTAGTGGATATTGCACAAAGTTTCAATAAGTTCTATCATGATGAGCATATATTAGTAGACAATGAAGCTGAAAAACATGCTAAATTAGTTTTAACTTATGCGGCAAAGCAGACCATTAAAAATGGATTAGCATTACTCGGCATGCAGGCGCCGGAAAAAATGTAATTCTTAAAAGAGTAACGGAAAAGGGGGAAAAGCAATGCGATATGAAGGAAGTGTATACCGCCCTCCCAGTGAGGCTTATAGCTTAATTATACAAGTTACAATTGGTTGTGCACACAATAAATGTACATTTTGCAGTATGTTTAAGGATAAACAATTTCGAATCCGAAAACCGGAGGAGGTATTGGAGGATTTGGAAATGGCAAGAAGGTATTATTCTCATGTAGAAAAGATTTTTCTTGCAGATGGAGATGCCCTTGTTTTGTCAAACAAAGCATTACTAACCATTTTAAATCGCATTCAAGAATTATTCCCAGAATGCAAGAGAGTTGGAATTTATGGCTCTCCTCAGGATGTTTTAAGAAAAAGGCCGGAAGAATTAAACGAATTAAAGGAGCATGGCGTCGGAATCATTTACATTGGTGCAGAATCAGGGAGTGATCGCGTTCTTGCTGAGATACAAAAAGGTGCTACACGAAGAGAATTAATTGATGCAGTAAGAAAAATTGAAGATTCCGGAATTGCTGCTTCTGTTACTTTTATTTCGGGTTTGGCAGGTCAGAACAATTGGAAAGAGCATGCAATAGAAAGCGGATCGATGATTAGTGAAATGGAGCCATCCTATGTAAGCTTATTGACATTAATGCTGGATCCAATGGCACCGATTTATAAAGATGTTATGGATGGAACATTTCAATGCTTAACAAAAGAACAGGTAATGGATGAGGCAGAATTGCTTCTTGAAAACATAGAAGTAACAAAACCTTGTGTTTTCCGAAGCAACCATGCATCCAATTATTTGTCTTTAAAAGGAGATTTGCCAAAAGATAAAGAGCAAATGTTGGCTCAGATTCGTAAGGCAAAACAGAATACAGAAATGTTAAAAGATGAGCGATTTCGTATGCTATAACGGAGCAGATTATGAAGGTTTTATTAACAACTTTAAATTCCAAATACATTCATTCCAATTTGGCATTGAAGTATTTATACGTCGTTTCACAAGAAAAGCAATCATCAATCACAATTAAGGAATTTACAATTAACAATGATGATGATTATATTTTTTCGGAGTTGATACGTGAAGATTATGATTTTATTTGCTTTTCTTGTTACATTTGGAATAGGGAACGGATTTTATATCTTATAGAAAACTTAAAAAAAGCAAAGCCTCAAGTCCGTATTTTATTGGGTGGACCAGAGGTAAGCTTCGATCCTGTCCAATTAATGATGGAAAATGAATCAATTGATTTTATCATATCCGGTGAGGGTGAAGAAATATTTCCGGCATTCTTGGAAGAGACAGTGAAAGAAACACCTGATTTTTCTAAAATTTTGGGGTTAACCTATCGTTTCGATGATAAGGTTTTTGTAAATTCACCCGCACCGCCGGTTCAATTTGATTTGGTACCGTTTCCTTATCTGTTTCTTATGAATGAAACCGATAAGGTCTTGTATTACGAATCATCTCGTGGCTGTCCATTTTCATGCAGCTATTGCTTATCCTCTTTGGAAAAAAGCATTCGAGCGCTTCCGATGGATCGAGTTAAGACTGATTTGAGTTACTTTGTTTATAAGAAAGTAAAACAGGTTAAGTTTATTGATCGTACTTTCAATTACGATAAAGAACGATGCATTGAGATTCTTAGGTATCTGATGGAAACAGATAATGGTATCACAAATTTTCACTTTGAGTTATGCGGCGATTTGATTGACGATGCTTTGTTGGAGCTTATGGAAAATGTACGTCCCGGATTATTTCAATTTGAAATTGGAGTACAGAGCACAAATGAAAAAGCTTTAAAAAGCTGTAATCGAAGCAGTAATTTTAGTAACTTGGCAAGGAATGTAAAACGATTGCGTGAGTTTGGAACGGTACATTTGCATTTGGACTTGATTGCAGGTTTGCCTTACGAGAATTATGATTCCTTTCGTACTTCGTTTAATGATGTATATTCATTAAACGCACATCAATTACAGCTTGGATTTTTAAAGCTTTTAAAAGGTACAGCCATTCGTTTTAATGCCGAAGAGCATGACTACATATATCGCAGCAAAGCGCCTTATGAAGTGATTTCCAATCATTATATGAGTGCAGCAAGCCTTGTTCAGCTTAAAATGATTGAGTCGGTACTTGATTTATATTTTAATCGGGGTGGGTTTGAAGATAGTCTCGAATTTGCTGTGAAGGAGTTTTCGGAATCACCGTTTGATTTTTATGAGGAGTTTTCTCATTTTTATTATCTAAAAGGATATCAACATCGATCTCATAAAAAGGAAGACTTATACCGTATTTTTTACTATTACGGACGATGGAAAGAAAAAGCATTGCCCGGGATTGCAGAGAAATTAAAGAATTTACTGGAATGGGATATGCATCGATCAATGAATCCTGATGCAGTAAAGAAATTTAACAAAAAAGGGTGGGATGTGACTTTATGAAAAAAGAAACAACCTCGGAAAATACAGCGCCTAATTTCATAACACGAACCGATCGTGTAGGGCATTATTTTGAAGAGTATTTAAAGGATTTTGTATTTGATGAATTCTCAGAAGCACATTTAAAGCGCGAAGGCATTCTCGATATTATGAAAGGGGTTCCCATTCCTCTTAGACATCAAGATGTCGTGGATTTTCCCGGTAAAAAAGGCTTATCATTGGTACACGTCGCAGAAAATATGGCATGGATTATGGGTATCAATCCTCAGTTTCAGTATGTACCTCAGTATGTTGCATATCTAAAAAAATACTTTAATCATAAAATCGTTGATGCTTTAGTTAAAGAAGGCAGAGATCATGCAGAGGAAGGAAAGATGGATTCAGCGGTCATTCATTTTCGTGCCGCGTTGGTCATTTCACCGGACAATCTGCACGCAATGTACAGCTATGCTCGAGGATGTCGGGAATTATATGAGGAAGGATCGAATAGAGAAGACCCGGAATATGTAGGTCGTTTTAAAGCAGAATCCATTGAGTATTTTGAATTAACAACTATAGTACATCCGGATTTTGCGCAGTCCTATTATTTCTTAGGATATGCGTACTTAAATATGGGACTTTATATAAAAGCATCGTTGACGTGGGAACAATTCTTGAAACAGAGTAAGAATAAAGACGATAAAAAAGAAATACAAGAACGCTTGGAACAGCTTATGCAGCCAATTGAGATTGAAAAGGGCTGCAATCATGTTTTAGCAGGCCGTTTTGTAGATGGTATTCAGGTATTAAAACCGTTTATTGAAACGCAATATGAGACATGGTGGCCGCTGCATTATTATTTGGGTGTAGGTTTTTCTCGTATTGATCAGGAGCAGGAGGCGATAGCGTCATTAAAACGTGCCTTGGAGCTAAACCCTTCTCACATTGAAAGTATGAAAGAGTTAGCAGATCTTTATGAACAGCAAGGGGAAGATTCTCTTGCGGAAAAATATCGTAAGAAGATACAAGTAGTAATCAATTAATCGAATGTAAAGTATCTCGGATTTGATTACAGTATCTTAGTATAAAAGAAAGGAAGAGGAGAGGAAATGAAACAAAAACATCTAATGACAGGCAATGAAGCCGTTGCGCGGGGCGCTTATGAAGCAGGATTGAATTTTGCTTCTGCATATCCAGGAACACCCAGCACAGAGATTTTGGAGAATCTGGTATTATACAAAGATTCTTTATACTGTGAATGGGCTCCAAATGAAAAGGTAGCCTTAGAAGCTGCGATTGGTGCTTCCATTGCAGGTGTTCGCTCTCTTGCTACCATGAAGCATGTAGGTGTCAATGTAGCGGCGGATCCTTTGTTTACTTTTGCATACACCGGTGTAGGCGGAGGTTGCATTTTGGTATCAGCAGATGACCCGGGGATGCATAGCTCACAAAATGAGCAAGACAATCGAAACTATGCAACAGCAGCAAGACTATTAATGCTGGAGCCTTCCAATAGTCAGGAAGCAAAGGATTTTACTAAGCTTGGCTTTGAGCTGTCTGAGAAATTTGATACGCCTGTGCTGCTTCGAATGACAACTCGTGTATGTCATAGCAAAAGTGCAGTTACGTTCGAAGATCGTGTAGAAAAAACAGCGAAACCTTATGAAAAGAATATTAAAAAATATGTTGCAACTCCTGCAAACGGCAAAGTGATGCGCCGTAATCTGGTAGGACGCTTGGCTGCAATGGAAGAGTACTCCAATAATACAGAAATCAATGTAGAGGAAATCAACGGAGATGAAATTGGAGTCATCAGCTCCGGAGTCGCATATCAGTATGCTAGAGAAGTGTTTGGTGATGACGCTTCTTATTTAAAGCTTGGTATGACTTTCCCAATGCCAATGAAAAAGATTAAAGATTTTGCAGCAAAAGTAAAAAAACTTTATATTGTTGAAGAAATGGATCCATATATGGAAAGACAAATTCGTGAAGCTGGTATTGAATGCATCGGAAAAGCAGTCATTCCGGAATACGATGAGTTGAATACCGATATAGTCAGAAAAGGTGTTTTTGGTATTGAGGCACCTACTTTAAAATCGGATATTGATGCAGTTGTTCGCCCGCCTGCAATGTGTGCAGGATGTCCGCATAGAGGCTTTTTCTATGCATTAAGCAAGAAAAAGAATGTAATGATTACCGGGGACATCGGTTGTTATACATTAGGTTCTGCTGCACCATTAAATGCAATGGATACTTGTATTTGTATGGGAGGAAGTATTAGTACGGGACACGGCGCTTCGAAAGCCTTTTCGATCACCGGTGCAGATACAAAAGTTGTATCGGTAATTGGCGATTCAACATTCTTCCACTCCGGTGTTAATAGCTTGATGGATGTTGCTTACAATAAAGGAAACAATGTAACCGTTATTTTGGATAATCGAATTACCGGTATGACGGGTCACCAGCAAAATCCTGGAACAGGCTACACATTAATGGGTGATGCAACCGGTGAGGTGGATATTCCTTTGCTTTGCCAGGCAATCGGTATTAAGAAAGAAAATATTTACATAGTTAATCCTTTGAAGTTGGATGAAGTAGACCATGCATTGGATGAGGCTCTAGGTAAAAATGAAGCTTGCGTTATCATTACAAAATGGCCATGTATCTTAAAGAAATTCTCCCAGCAGGATAAGAACGATTTTGACTTAAAGCCTAAGAAATGCGTGATTGATCAAGACAAATGCAGGAAGTGCAAATTGTGTGCAAAAACAGGATGTCCTGCTATTTATGTAGGTGATACTATCACAATTAATGCAGATGCTTGCACTGGTTGTGGAGTTTGCGTCCAAGTTTGTCCGTTTGATGCGATTGCGGAGGTGAAATAAATGAAAGAAGTTAAGAATATATTACTGGTTGGTGTCGGCGGCCAGGGAACGATTTTAGCCAGCAAAATTTTGTCTATGGGGCTGCTAGAAGCTGGTTATGATGTAAAGATGTCAGAAATTCATGGAATGTCTCAGAGAGGCGGAAATGTAAGTACACAGATTCGTTTTGGAGAAAAGGTATATTCTCCGATTATTGGAAAAGGCGAAGCGGATGTTATCGTTGCATTTGAAAAGATGGAAGCACTGCGTTGGATTGAATATTTGAAGGAAGGCGGAAAGATGGTTATCAATGATTTTGAAATTCCATCTGTTCCAATTCTTATGGGTGCGGCAAAATATCCACAAGGTATTTTAGCGGATTTGACTGCAAAAGCAAATGTGTCCGTTTTTGAGGCATCTACCATTGCTGAACAAATCGGTAATAGTAAAACAATGAATATTGTTCTTTTAGGAGCACTTGTAAAAGCGATGAATATTCCGGGAATTGACTGGGAAGTAGTGATTCGTGCAAATGTAAAGAAAGGCTTCGAAGACATAAACATTAGAGCTTTCCAAGAAGGAATGAAGCAGGTTTAATACCTGCTTCCCTTTTTTAGCTAGTAGGAAATATCATTCACTTTTTCCTATTAGCTAAAAAAGGCAAGTATAGAGTGGTGAAGCCATTTTTCAATACAATAGAAATTATAGTGAGGAATTTATGTCAAAAAATAAAGTAAAAACTGCAGTCTATGTGGTACTTAGAGTATTAGTTGTTGTGGTTATGGTTGCACAAATATTTAATCATAATTGGAATAATGTATTTTTGTGTATTATGACATTGTTTCTTTTCATGATACCAACCTTTATTGATAAACGGCTTCATATAGAATTGCCGAATACACTGGAAATTATAATTTTAATTTTTATATTTGCAGCTGAAATTTTAGGGGAAATTCATGAGTATTATTTGATATTTCCAAAGTGGGATTCAATGCTGCATACAATGAACGGATTTTTATGTGCAGGCATTGGATTTTCTTTAATTGATATTTTAAACCAAAGTGAACGCTTTTCCATTCGATTATCTCCGGTTTTTGTGGCGTTGGTTTCCTTTTGCTTTTCTATGACGGTAGGAGTCTTATGGGAGTTTTTTGAATTCGCTATGGATTATTTTACTTATTCAGATATGCAAAAAGATACTATACTGACTTCGATTTCTTCGGTATTGTTACATCCTGCTAACGAAAATATCCCAGTGACCATTCCGATTGAAAGTGTAGTAGTTAACGGAGAAACTTGGAATTTTGGCGGTTACATTGATATTGGTTTGTATGACACTATGGCTGACTTATTTGTTAATTTTATCGGCGCAGTTGGTTTTTGTATGATTGGTCTTTTGTATATCAAAGGTCGAGGAAATGGATCGTTTGCAAAGAGATTTATCCCTCGTATAAAGAAAATGGAACCGTTTGAAAATGAGTTAGAAGAGAAAGAGAACGAGGAGAAGGAAAACGTTGTATAGTAGTATAAATAACATATAAAGCTAGATTACAAATGAGAAAAGAGTCAGCTCTTAGAACTGACTCTTTTTGATTACTTCAATATTCTTGCTAAAAATTCATAAACAATATCACAGGTTGCTTCCACTGATGAAATGGTAGCATACTCATCAGAACTGTGAATGTTTCCGCCGTCCGGTCCTATAATCAGGGCAGGAGGTTGATTGCCATCTCGGGTACAGATACGAGTACCAAGATAATTGAAATCACCGATACTATCAAGATAATCAATAGTGGCCGGTTTTCCGCAAACGCTTTCCACTGAGGCATTCATTGCATTTGCATAAATATCTTCTTTGTTTACAACATAAGGCTTGTAATAACGACTTCCTGGTGATGGTTCCGGTCTTACGTCAATTTTGTATTCACATTTCACACCAGCTTGCTTTAAAAGCATTTCTGCTTCTTTAAATATACTTTCTTCGTTTTCAGTTGTTACGATATGTCTATGCACGGTGACTCTTGCAAAGTCAGGAACACTGCAAGCACCGCCATCTGCTTCTGTTTTTAAAATACAGAAGGAGCCAGGGCCTAAGATGCCGTCGCTTTCCAATTGCAGTTTCTCCGATTCTAAGATAAATCTCGCAGCTTCAATTGCTGCATTGACGCCCTTTTGAGGATTAGAAGCATGAGCGGCTTTGCCATAAAAATCAATGTTATAAACAAAGCATCCACGTGCACCCAAGCAAAGTACAGGAAAATCATATTGACTAAAGCCTGCACTTGGTTCTGTAATAACAGAACAGTCTACTCGGTCAATGAGTCCGTCTTCAATCAGTGCATTTGCTCCAAGACCAAAAGGACCTTCTTCATCGGAGACTAAGGTTAAAATTATGTTGCCTTTCCAAGGGATGGTACTGTTTTTTAAGCGCTTTAAAGCGACCATAAGTGCTGCACAACCACCTTTCATATCTACGGCACCGAGGCCATAAATACGATCATCTTCAATAGTTGGTTCATAAGGGTTATACGTCCACCCTTTACAGAGTGGTACGGTGTCCAAATGACCATTTAAGCAGATTGTAGGTCCGCCAGGTTGTCCTTTGATTGTGCAAATGATGTTTTCGCCATCAAAACCGATTGCTTTTTTCTCACTGTAATAATGATGTTCCGGTGAAAAACCTTCCTTTTCGAGCCAGTTGTAGCAGTATTGCATAATGTCGGCTTCCTTATAATAAGGACTTTCAATGGCAATAAGTTCTTTCAATAGTTCAATGACTTCACTGTGTTTCATCGAGATTCCCTTCTTTTCCGTTTTTTAGTGATTTTATTATAACACGCATAGAAATGAGAATGAAGTAGTAAAAAAAAAGGAATAATAAAGGAATAATGATGCAAAAAAAAATTTAGAATAAAAAAGAGAAAAATAGAAATAATTATATTGACATAGGGTAAAAAGGTGTTGTATAATAAACCTTGTCGTCAGCGATAACATTTGTTCCAATGTAGCTCAATGGTGGAGCACTCGGCTGTTAACCGATAGGTTGTGGGTTCGAGCCCCACCCTTGGAGCCAATATGTGCCGGGGTGGCGGAATTGGCAGACGCACAGGACTTAAAATCCTGCGATCCTTACCGATCGTACCGGTTCGACCCCGGTTCCCGGCACCATTTACTAACGACTAAAACTTAATATCGCGGGATGGAGCAGTTGGTAGCTCGTCGGGCTCATAACCCGAAGGTCAGAGGTTCGAGTCCTCTTCCCGCAACCAAGAAAGTATGACAGGATGAAAATCCTGTCTTTTTTTTATTCTACCATACTTTCTTTATTGTTATGATGTAGAGGACTCGAACCTGAACAGGCACCGAACGAAAAAGCAAGGCTTGTAGAAAATAGAATTTTAAATAAAATACAAAGTACCTTAAATCCTTATTCCTTAAAGCAAGTAGTTTGAATTTTTTGGTATTTAGTTGTATAATTTGGGTGTATATGGTGAACGTTTACAAAATGGCTATAAAATGAGGGGTCTGGATTTATGAAACTAATTTTTCCTTTTTTATTTTTCCTTATTATATCTATGATATTTATTATTGGTGCTAAAATATTAAATAAAAATGGTAGAACATATCGGGGGAATGGGCTTTTGTGTAAGAGTCAAAGCAATCGAGTCTTTGCAGGTGTATGTGGTGGCATAGCTGAATACTTTGGATGGAATGCGACAGTTGTTAGATTATTTTTTATTTTTTCTGGGATTGGTCTATTAACATACGCAATTTTATCTATAGCGATACCGGATTCGCCTAGTTCCTTATTATAAAAGATGACTGTCAAAGAAATACTATGGACTGTAGTTCCACTAAAAATATCCTGTCCAATATATTATAACTCTCAAATAAGTAAATACTTTTTATGTAAATGAAAATAAGTTCTCACTGAAATATAAAATAGTTATAGATTTTTTTCTGTTACATTTAGGGGAAATCAGCTATCATTACGTTAAAAATTTAACAATTAAATAGATTAGCTTAGAATGTCGAACAATTTTTTGCATAATGGAGGTAAAATATGGAGTTAAAAAATTATTTTGGTGCATTGCGTTCATTGGAGCCAAAAGGTTCTTTACCGCAACCGGCTTGGAAGTTAGATAATAGCATGGAGTTAAAAGCAGATGAAGTTTTAGTTGATGTAAAAATTGTTTGTATTAACCGTTTCAGTTTTAATGAAATGTTGGATGAGGCTGGTGAAGATGATAAAGCTTTTGCCAAGTATGTTTTACGCATAATAAAAGAAAGAGGGAAATTGCATAATCCAGTCACGGGTACAGGGGGAATGCTGTATGGTAAAGTAAAACAAATTGGTAAAAAATACCCCAATATTAATAATATTAAAGTAGGCGATGAAATCATTTCATTAGCATCTTTAACAATCACTCCGATAACAATAGAAAGAATTCATTATATTGATTATGAAAATGCACAAATATATGTTGAGGGACAGTGTGTATTATTTGCAAATACTCCACTCATACTTAGACCGAACAACATACTATTGCAATTAGCGATAACCGCTATGGATGAAGCAGGAGCACCTATGCGTACAAATAAAATTGTATCACGAGGACAAAGTGTATTAATTTTGGGTGCATATGGTAAAATGGGAATCTTATGTGCTCATGCGGCAAGAGAGAAGCTGGGTGCAACGGGTAAATTAGTTGGATTAATAAAGTGCGATTATAATTTGGATAAATTGGAACAAATGAGGATTTTTGATGAAATTATAACAATGGACATAACAAAGTGTTACCAGAAGGGCTTTGATATAAATAATATTACTGCAGATTATGATATAGTGATAAATTGTATTAATTCCATAAATACAGAAGCAATTTGCTTATTATTTGTTAAAGATGGTGGTGTAGTATATTTTTCAACGCTGAACTGTGACTCCAAGATGGCATCACTAACTGCAGAAAGTATAGGAAAAGAAGTCACCCTTATACCATATACAGGTTTTATGAAGGGACATGCTGAATTTACACTACTTTTACTACGGAAGTATGAAACGCTAAGAAATTTCTTTAGTGTTAAAACACCAAAACAGGTACAAAAAAAAGATTACGATATAAATAAAGACTATGAGTCAAATAGCAATGAGATGGATATACATTATAATTATCATGCAATGGGGTATATTTTTGAAAGTCAACAGTCTAAAGAAGTGTTAAATAAGGCAATAAAAGTGGCAAAATATGATTCGCCTGTTATTATCTTTGGAGAGTCTGGAGTCGGTAAAGAGATCATTGCTCAAATCATTCATCAAAACAGTGATCGCAAAATTTTTCCCTTAATTAAAATAAATTGTGCTGCCATTCCAGAACATTTATTTGAGTCTGAATTATTTGGATATGAAAAAGGAGCATGTACCGGGGCAAATGATAAAGGTAAAATTGGTTTTTGGGAAGCTGCACAAAATGGTACTTTGTTTCTTGATGAAATAGGAGAATTAACTCTTCATTTTCAATCTAAAATTTTAAGAGCGATACAGGAAAAAGAAATTATAAGAATCGGTGGAGTGACACCGATTAAAGTAAATACCAGAATAGTGGCTGCAACGAATAAGGATCTATTGAAAATGGTTGAAGAAAACAAATTTAGAGAAGATTTATATTATCGATTAACGGTAGTTCCAATTACCGTTCCTCCATTACGCAAACGCAAAAAAGATATTATTGCTTTGATTAACTATTTCACTGAAAAGTATAATAAAGAATTTAATGTTAAAAAACAGTTTAGCGAGGAAGCTTTAAAATACATGGAAAAACAACCTTTCTATGGAAATGTAAGAGAACTACAAAATATTGTTCAAAGACTGATTGTTTTATCAAACAATCAGATAATCAATATTAAGGATGTTTTACATAATATAAATATAGAGACTTCATTAAATATTAATTCTCAAGATAGATTAATGATTCAAGATGAAAGCAATTTTGAATATGAGCAAACCTTACAAGAAATAATTGATGAAACAGAAAAGATGGTCATTATGAAATACAAAGAAAAATATGGTTCAACTCGAAAAATTGCAGAAGCACTTGCGGTCAGTCAGCCAACAATTGTAAGAAAGTGTCATAAACACAGAATTGATACATAATTGAATAAGCGATACAATAATGCATCACGAAAACGATACAATATTGTATCGCTTTTGTAATGCGCTAAATATTTAAAATGTTTTAATATAACTTAAATTAATTGAAATTTAAACGTTAAAGCATTATATAGGTAGTGCTTTTTTAGTTTTGGCATCAAACCTGCAATATATATTTTAGAAATTAATTATTAAATTGGAGGTTGAAAAATGAAGGGCAACAAATATGGAACGCATCGTGTTATTAATCCAGTAGGTTTATTACCACAAGCAGCTGAAGTAGTGGATAATAATCCAACTATTTATGATAATGAAATACTGATCGAAGTAATTGCATTGCAGCCGACAGCAACTGCATTTGGTCGTATTGCAAAAGAAGCGAATGGTGATGTTGAAAAAATAGCAAAAGAAATAATGAATATCGTTGAAAAACAAGGCAAATTTCAAGATCCAGTGACGAAATCCGGAGGGATGCTCATCGGAACTGTAAAAGAAATCGGAAAAGATTTATCTGATACAGTTGATATTAAAGTTGGTGATAAAATTGCTACACTTGTTTCTTTATCATTAACTCCTTTAAAAATTTATGAAATCGAAAAAATAGACGTGGATACGGAACAAGTATTTTGTAAAGCGGATGCAATCTTATTTGAATCTGGTATTTGGACAAAAATTCCTGATGATTTAGAATGGCAGCTTTCTTTAGCTTTGATGGATGTATGCGGAGCACCATCGATGGTATCTACACATGCCAAGGCTGGAGATATCGTTGTTGTTGAGGGTGCAGGCAAAGCTGGCTTATTATGTTTGGCAGAGGCAAAGCGAAGAGTTGGAGTGACAGGAAAGGTTGTTTGCATAGAGTATTCAGAAAAGCAGTGCGAATTAATTAAAGATTTAGGCATTGCAGATGTTGTTCTCAATGCAAACGGGCAAGAACCTGTGGAAGCGTACAATAAATATATGGAAGTTATGGATGGACAATTGGCAGATTTTACAGTCAATACTGTTTCTGTACCGGATACTGAACTTTCTTCAATTATGGTTACAAAAGATAGTGGTATGGTTTATTTCTTCAGTATGAGTACAAACTTTGCAAAAGCATCCTTAGGAGCGGAAGGCATAAAAAAATATACCCCGATGTTAATAGGAAATGGCTATTATCCAGGACATGCTGAAATTACATTTGACATTGTAAGAAGCTTTCCAAAATTAAGGGAATATCTGACAAATAGATATTGCAAATAAATTGAGGTTTTCATACTGGGTTTTCATTGGGGCAGAACCTAATATGATGATCAAATAAAGTTAACTGTTGTTTGAAAGGAAAGAGGTTTGAAATGAAAGCAAAGAAAGTAATTGCACTATTTTTATCTTTAAGTATGTTTTTATTAGCACTTGCTGGTTGTGGGACTTCGTCAAATGATGCGAATTCTAAGAGCAGTGAGGATCCAATCGTTATAAGTATTGCGCATACGGACTCTTCTAACCGTTCAACAAATGAATGCGGAGTATGGTTAAACGATTATTTACAAAAAGAAACGAACGGCAAAGTAGCAGTGGAAATGTACCCGGACGGACAACTTGGAGATGATCCGGATCTTGCAGCAGGAGTAAAATTGGGCAATGTTACAATCTACTTTGGATTAGCATCTGTTATTTCTTCTATTGTAGGTGAAAAAGCAAGCTGTGTAGATTTACCTTATTTATATAGTACATATGATGAATGGGTACAGGGAACCTTTGAAAATGGTGGACTTGAATTATTTAATGAAGCTTTAGAGGGTTCTGGCTATACTTGTTTGGATATGATGTATAATGGCATGCGTTGTGTGGCTTCTTCAAAGAAAATTTATCATAATTCCGATGATTTAAAAGGTCAAAAGGTAAGAATTGCACAGAATGATTTAAATGTTAAACTTTGGCAGTCAATGGGAGCAAATCCTACTCCAATGGCATGGGGAGAAGTTATCACATCTCTTTCACAAGGAACTGTGGATGCGTTAGACCATTCTTTAGGAGTATTTAATGACTTTAATATTCATGAAATAGCGCCGTATATTACAGTAACGAATCACTGTAGTTCTCCATATCCAGTAATTTGTTCCACAGAGTGGCTAAATTCTTTGGATGATGAGACTCGTGAAAAAGTAGTTGATGGTGTGCATCAAATGTGTGAAAAACAGAGAGCAATGGAACGTGAAAATGAACTAAAATACTTAGAAAGATTTGAGCAAGAGGGTGCGACTGTTTATACATTGAGCGCGCAGGAACAAGAGGCGTTGAAAGAAGCTGTAAAGCCAGTTTATAAAGAATGGAGAAAACGAGTTGGTGATGATGTTATTGATGCATGGTTAGCAACCGTTCCACAATAAATTCTGTAAACTATTTTCTATCAACTTAGGTTTTGCCGGAGAATAGGAGCCCCAAAAACTATTACTCCGGCATTTTAGACTATTTTTTAGTATTGGAAAGGAGGAATTTGTGCATATATTTGCACTTATATTAAATATATGAAAGATAAAAAAGGCTTTCTTTATTATTTTAATCATATCGAAGAACTATTAATTGTATCAGCATTTGCATTGATGGTTTTGGTTATTTTCGTTCAGGTTGTTATGAGATATGTATTTAATAACTCATTATATTGGTCTGAAGAATTGGGTAAATTTATTTTTGTTTGGATTTCTTGGCTGGGAATTAGTTTGGGAGAAAGGGAAGGGGAACACATCAAAATTACGATATTGACAGATCGCCTTTCTTTCAAAATGGCGCAACTTGCAAATATTATATCAAATATCATTGTCATTATAATTTGTGCTACTATTGGTTATTATGCTTATACATTAGTAATTTCTCAGATGAGTTCCCATTATGCTGGAATAAAAATCAGCATGTCTTATGGATATTTGGCTGTATTTATTGGGTGTCTACTCATGAGTCTTCGAGATGTAGCAAGTACAATTCGTTCTGTCAAAGCACTTATGTTGGGGGAACCTAAGCTTTCAGGAGGTGAGATGAATGAGTAGTGGAATGATCATTTTGATTGCTGCTTTATTTATTATGTTGGCGGTAGGTGTACCAATCGGATTTGCAATTGGTGGCGCAACAATGTTGGCTATGATAACGGCTTCTTCTTTAAATATGGTAACAAGTGCTCAGTATTGTTATTCCGGCATTAGTTCATTTACGGTAATGGCAATCCCATTTTTTATGTTGGCTGGTACTATTATGTCAACAGGCGGCATCGCAAAACGAATCGTTGACTTTTGTTCTGCGCTGATTGGTTTTGTTGACGGAGCCTTAGGTTGCGTAACCACTTTAGCTTGTATGTTTTTTGGTGCTTTATCCGGATCCGGAATGGCAACTACATCTGCCATAGGTGGGATGATGATTCCGGAAATGAAAAAGAAAGGATACGATCCATCTTATGCAGCTACATTAGTTTGTTTTGGTGGGATTGTTGGACCGATCATACCACCAAGTCTATCCTTTGTGTTGTATGGTGCTTGTACTGGTGTATCTGTACCAAGTCTTTTTTTAGCTGGTATTTTACCAGGGATTATCCTAGGCTTTTTATATTTGGGTACGAATGTTGTTATGTGCAGAAAGTTGGGTCAAGATTTAAAGCAAGGAAAACCACAGGATGTTATATCGAATATTGTGGCAACACATGAAGCAAATAAAAATGCAGAGGTTGAACTTTTACCTGCCGGAGTGGTGATGGAGAAGAGAAGCAAAAGAATCGCAAGAACATTTAAAGATGGTTTTTGGGCATTGCTTTCCCCGGTTATCATTTTAGGTGGTATATATAGTGGTATATTTACACCTACGGAAGCTGCCTGCGTTTCAGTAATTTATTCTGTTATTATTAGTCTGTTTGTTTATCATGATATGAACTATAAATCACTATACGGTGCATTCTTATCCGCGGCAATATTAAATGGAGTTACTTCGTTCTTATTGGGTACTTCTACAGTCTTTTCTACATTTATTACCTTTGAAAAAGTGCCGCAAGCAATAACAGCATTTTTAACAAGTGTTTCGGATAATAGATATATCGTTTTATTATTAATCAATATAATGCTTTTATTGATTGGTTGTTTATTGGATACGGTTCCTGCAATTATTATTATGGCACCAATTTTATTACCTGCAATTAAAGCATTTGATATAAGTCCAATTCAATTTGGTGTTATTATGGCAGTAAATTTAGCAATTGGATTATGTACACCTCCATATGGATGCAATTTATTTGTAGGTGCAGCAGTAGCAAAGATAAAAATGCAAGATATGTTTAAATATATTGTACCTTTTATGTTTGTATCAATAATAGGTTTGTTATTAATTACATATATACCCGCTATTTCAATAGGTTTACTTTAATAAAAATTAGGATTTAATTACGGTTGATGTTTAATTTTGTATGTTATGGGAGGGAATAAATTATGGAAAAATTGATTATCAGTGCATGCATTTGTGGAGCAGAAGTGACGAAAGAACAAAATCCGAATGTTCCTTATACCGTAGAGGAAATCGTAAGAGAAGCGAAATCTGCCTATGAGGCTGGTGCAGCATTGATTCATCTACATGTAAGATGGGACGATGGTACCCCTACTCAGAGTATGGTAAGATTTCAAGAATGTGTTAATGCAATAAGGAAAGAGTGTCCTGACGTAATTATTCAGCCTTCCACAGGTGGAGCCGTTGGTATGACTGACCTTGAGAGATTAGAATCGACAGAAATTATACCTACTCCAGAAATGGCGACACTAGACTGCGGCACTTGTAACTTTGGTGGAGATGAAATTTTTATAAATACAGATAACACTATATTTAACTTTGCTAAAATTATGAAAGACAGGGGCATAAAGCCAGAGCTTGAAGTATTTGATAAGGGTATGATTGATATTGCTATGAAGGCTGACAAGAAGGGATTACTGGTACATCCGCTTCATTTTGACTTTGTATTAGGTGTCCAGATGACAGCTACAGTAAGAGATTTAGTATTTATGGCAAATTCAATTCCTGAAGGATCAACATGGACTGCAACTGGTATCGGTAAAAACGCATGGAACATTGCAGCTGCAACAATAGCAATGGGCGGACATGTAAGAGTTGGATTTGAAGATAACCTTTACTTAGAAAAAGGCATTCTTGCTAAGAGTAATGGGGAAATGGTTGCCAAGGTTGTTGAACTTGCAAAAATACTTGGAAGACCAGTTGCAACACCTGCTGAAGCAAGAGAAATTTTATTTTTAAATAAAAAATAATTAAATGTAGCCCTTTTCTTGCAATCGTGAAAGTAAGACAGGATAAAAGTCCTGTCTTTTTTTTATTCTATTATACTTTCTATGAATTGTTATAAGGAAGAGTGTTTATCTCAAGCTCAAATCAATAAAGATTTGCTATTTGTAATATTCTTGCAATTTGTCTGCCTATTTTGTAGAATAATCTAAAGGGCAAGGCAATAGTAAAAGGAAAATAATTATGAAAGAATATTTAACAACAGGAGAATTTGCTTCACTATGTGGAGTAAAAAAAGATACAATACTCTATTATGATGAGATTGGAATTTTGAAGCCGGATTATTTTGCTGAGAATGGCTATCGATATTATTCCCCCAATCAGGTAATGATTTTCG
>JAYFPL010000007.1:0-1796 GCA_034927775.1 Anaerovorax sp.
TAACAGCGTTCTTCATAGAATCAAAAGTAGCAACATTACCAGAGGCAGCCAGAAAGACTGCGTCATCATCGATGCCCATTAATCCAGAATTTATATGCACACCATTTGTCTGTCCATAAGCAAATAAGGTTCCCCCATTTATAGAAACTACACCTTTATCATAAATCCCATAGCAACTTGTTGTAACTTTTGCCTGGTTTATTACCTTAACAGTTCCGCCATTTTGGGTAAAAGAACTGGCAGAATCAATATAGATCGTAGCGGAAGTAGCCATACTACTTGCGCTGTTTTTTTCCGGAATGGTAGCGTTCAGATTACCGCTGTTCACGGTCAGAGCTGCGCCGTTTAATTCTATACAATTGACCCACTTACCGTTCATTGACGTAATAATATTGACTGTGGCATCATTAATAGATACGCTGCTACCGGTCTTTGCATACAACGTATATGACGTGCCCGTAATATTCAGCGTACCGGTATCAGTGATATTCAAATCACTATTTCCAGTTACCGTAACACCGATACCTCCACTCGTACACACATTAGAAAGCGTATTACAAGTTCCTTCTTTCACAATCATATTAACGGTTGCATCACCGGAGATTGATAGAACGCTTACATCTTTTTTATTATAATCATCCGGTATCTGAATGCTTGCTCCGTCCAAGGTCAGGTTAACAATCTTGTTCTCAACATCGGTGGTATCAATAGAAACATTATATACCGTTGTAGAACCAGTCAAAGTATAATCTCCACCCGACGTAATGCTGATATTTTCCGTTGCTGCTGACAAATCAATTGTTGTCGGCGTTGTAGATGGTACTACTACATCACCATCAGTCGCAAGAGTGCTACTACTCACTTGCGCATCTGCCTCTTCCGCCGCCAGCGACACAGTTGGAAGCAAACTAATCACCATAATCAATGCCAATAATAATGCCATTGGCTTTCTAAGTATTTGTTTTTTCATTATTTTACACATTCTCCTTTATTCTTTGGTATAGTTCTTACTAAATTCATTGCTCTTTATTTTGGTAAATATATATTCCCTTCTGCTCACCAAAGTTTACGAAAATTCATTTATGAACGCACTACCGTTCAACATCGTGTACCTCCTTTTCTTTCATTCACATAACAATTTAACTAGTTATAAATTAATAAAATAAAAAAACTGCAGCATATTTGCCACAGTCCGTTTTCACTGTACTTTGATACTTTCTATTCAATTTTTATCGTAATGTAATATAAACCTTACAATAAAAACAATAAAAAAATCACCTTAGTCATTTACCTCGTGACCGGTTTTTTTCTCTTATCTCATGTAGGTCTTCTGACTTGTCTCTCATCATCCTCTCCAACCTTCCCAAATGCTTTCATTGCATTCAGTGGCAATTTGTATTATACAAATTATTGGATAAAACTCCTGACTCACAGCGGCGGGTCCGTGCTGGATTTTCACCAACTTCCCTCTTAGCTTCCAACATTGTTGGCAGACATGGACAAATGTTTAATTTTCAATAGTATTATAACAACTATAGTATCTAAGTTCAAGGTATATTTTTCCAATAATAAAAATCCCATAACTTTACATGGGATTTTTATTAAAGATTTGATTATATTTTATTTTGTTTTTGAATATTTAAAAATCATCGTTGCCGCTTCGGCTCTTGTTGCATTTGCTTTTGGTGCAAATTTGTAACTGCCATCCTCTTGCTTAATTCCGCTGATGATTCCGCCCTTCTGCATTAATATAACTGCATCCTTGGCATAAGGAGCAACTGCAGTATCATCTGCAA
>JAYFPL010000170.1:0-3227 GCA_034927775.1 Anaerovorax sp.
AAATTTCTATCTTTTTCAAGATAAATATACGCTGCAGCAAAAGACCTTAAACCAGTGACCAGCATAAGGTCGAAAACCTTAAGTAGTAAAGATAGATGTAAAACGACCACTCTATCCAGAAGTGATAGAGTGGTCATTTTAGTCCTCAAATAGTTTTGATACAGGCACTTGAAGCACCTGAGCAATTTTGAACATGGTTTCCATAGATACGCCGAATACCCTTGTAGGACTTTCGATTTTGGCTACAAAAGACCATGATTTTCCTATTTCATCCGCAAAAGCCTCTTGCGTATATCCCCGTAGTTTTCTATAATATTGAACTTTCAACCCAAATTTTATAAAGTTCTCTGTAAATTCCGTTTCCATAGCACATCACCTCAATATAATAATGCTACCATCTAATAAAGAATAACTTTAGGGATTAGTATTGCCATTTATGTCAATTGAATGATATAATAGGGCAATCATAGTGCATGTAATTATATTGCATTGGTAAAAAAACAATTCTTAAAAGGAGCGAAAAAGATGAGGAAAATGGTAAGTAAGGTTCTGTCACTTTGTATGGCTGTGACTATGGTGGCAGGAATGGCAACAACAGCATTTGCGGTGGAAACAGTAAATATCAATGGATATCCAGATTATAATGTAGGAGAAGATGTAGTTACCTCTGAATACCAAATCAGCATTTCAAATGTCATCAAAAAAGATACGACAAAATATCTGGGTTGGGCAGACACATATATTTGTCAGGGTCCTGTTACTGTAACTGCTCTGGATAATTTAAAGTTCTTTGGAGGGGCTACCCTTATACCTCATGAGGACACTTTTGAAGGAGCGTTCCTAAGTGTCAAAGGAAATGCTGTATTTAATGATGGGACAGTAAAAAACTATGATGCAAATGCAGAATGGGCTTTCGGTGAGGACTTTGATTTTCAAAAAGGTGCAACAATCACTATTACAGAACCTGGCATATATCACGTTAATGGTAGCTATCCTGCATTAGCTGGCGGAGCTGACGTTGTAATAGTCGTGCAGGAAGGGTCAGACAGCACCCCTACTACTGTCTCCCCTGCAAGTGACGTTACTGCAACTCCCACTTCTTCTAAAATTATTATTAATGGCTCTACTGTTTCCTTTGAGGCATATACCATTAACGGGAATAACTATTTTAAATTAAGAGATATCGCTTTTATCCTTGGGACTTCTGGCAAGCAATTTGAAGTAACATGGGACGACAGTAAAAAATCTATTAATTTAGTTTCCGGCAAGAAATATACGATTGTTGGCGGGGAACTTTCGACAGGTGATGGCACTGCTAAAAATGCCGTTGTCAACACCTCTGCCATATACAAGGATGGTTCTATAATAAACCTCTCAGCCTACACAATTAATGACAATAACTATTTTAAACTGCGTGATTTAGGACAAGCCTTTAATTTTGGTGTATCTTGGGATGCACAAAACAATGCAATTATAATTGATACTGTAGCAGGCTATACAGCGGAATAAAAATTTAGTCATTTGGGGGAGGTCACGACTGGTAGCCTTCCCCGAATGACTAAAAAAGAACAAAAGGAGCGAATAATTATGAAAAAGTTAATTATCAGTCTGCTTACTGCAACTCTAATGCTTTCTATAATGGCAGTTCCTGCGGTTGCAACAAGTACTGATTATGTTCAGGAGTTAGCAGATGCCGCAATAGAAATCGGAAAACAGCAGGGATTATCCGGTGATGAACTTCAAACTTTTATCCAAAATTATATAAAAGACAATATGCCACAGGAAATTCTGGAACAAGAACATAACCAAAATGACTCTGTGTCATACGAAGACAGATTAAAACTTTATAATGAAATGAAGGAAAGAATTACTATTATATATCGAGATAGCATTTTGGGTTTTAAATATGGTTCTATATCATATCATGCAGATGCTGATGAATGGCTAAAGCAATTGAGTGAGTTAGCTGCACTAGGAGTATCGGTAAATGATTTAGAAGAGCCAAAAACCCACTTTACTTTTCAATGGGTTACTGACTGCACGCTTGATGGATATGTTCTAGCAAAAGATTTTGATGGGCAGTGCGGCGTTTTTTCTCTTGATAAAAAGGATTTTGTAATAAAATTTGATGAAAAGTATGATTTGTCTTGCGGTGAAGAATATAGTCCATTTACACCTAATTATGATGGGGCAAAATATCTGTTGTCGTTCCACATCAAGACAACCTATGACCTATCTGATAAGGAAACCCTACGCATTATGGAGGAGTTCCCATATCTGCTTGCCAAGGATAATACAACAGGAAAATATGGATATCTTAACTGGCATACGGGTGAAGTGGCAATTCCATTTATATATGATGCAGCAACACCTTTTGGAGATGGTTTGGCCGCAGTAAAAAAGGGTGGGTATTGGGGCTATATTGACGCAGATAATAATGTAAAGATAGATTTTAAATATGCGTATGCTTACCCCTTTAATAATGGAATTGCACAAGCCGAAGGAAAATTGATAGACAAAAACGGGATTATTTTAGTTAGTTCCTCTTGTACAGGACCTTGTAAATTATATGCCTGTGGTACAAATTATTATCTCTCAAAAATTCAGATGATAAATATAACAACTGGAATAATTAAGGGAATTTATACGGTGTACAATCGCAACGGAGAAAAAATTTCAGAGAAAACCTTTATAGGAAATACCCAAAATGACGGTGTAACCGAACTAACATACACAAACGAAGGTATAATATCTGGAAAATATAACGGTGAATATTTTAAATTAGAGACAATCGCATTTGGTGAATCCCAAACCACTACAGCCAATCCTACCGCTTCTAAGGTAATTGTAGATGGCAAGACAGTATCTTTTGATGCCTATAACATTAACAGCAATAACTATTTTAAGTTAAGAGATATTGCACAGATTATCAGGGGTACAGATAAGCAGTTCAATGTAACTTGGGATGGTAGTAAGAATGCGATTAACCTTATCTCCAATACAGCCTATAAGACAGTTGGTGGCGAATTAAAGGCTGGTGATGGTAAGGTAAAGAATGCAACTTTGTCTACTTCTACTATTTATAAGGATGGCGTAGCAGTAACTCTAACAGCCTATAATATCAATGGTAATCACTATTTCAAGTTGAGAGATTTGGGTGAAACCTTTAATTTTGATGTATCTTGGGATGGGGTAAATAATACCGTTGTTGTAGATACAAGTAAGGG
>JAYFPL010000018.1:0-11768 GCA_034927775.1 Anaerovorax sp.
GCAATACACTCCTTTAAATAGTCTAAGCTATAGGATTTTATAAAAAGTCCACAGTGTTAATATTGATTATATCAAAGTTGAAAAAGAAAGGAGAGTATTGATGTATTTGTTTGTAAATACATCATACAAGACTTAATGAAAAAGCTATTAACATCAATATGTATTTCTCTAATTATTGCCTGCTGTTATCCTACATCTGTTTTTGCTGTTGGGGATGGAAATATTGATGGAGGAGGTGGGGGAATGGGCAGTGGCACAAGCAACAATGTATGGTCACAGGGAAATGATGGTGTTCGTGTCACAGTAGTTAGAGCTAAGGATCGTACGATAGTAACCATTCCTATAGATATAACTAATAAACCTCCAGATGCATCTATCTATAATTTTGGTAAAATAAGCAAGATTCAATACGGAAATGGCAAAGCCTTGTTTCCACAAAAAGGCGGATATAACTGTATTAAGCCACCCAAAGAAATGCCCAGAATCGTAAGTACTAATGGCAGTAACAATATTGAAGCTATAAAAAAATATTTCTGTTCGGAGTATACAGTACAGATGATAGCCAATCACACAGGCATCAATTACGATATGCTAATTGGCGGAGAGTATAAGTTAATGCTTGAACCAATAGCTTATTACAAATTTGAAGGGGTTATGATTGCAACCACTGCAACCGAGGCGGCCATGTATGATGAAAAAGTAAGCGGATTACTGCGAAAAAGGATGGTTTCGTTATCTCACAAAAACTTACCGCTTGCAATGTTTTTGGAAGTATCTGACTTAGGATATCCAGCATGGAAAGGCAGTACAACCAAAGCGGCATCCAATGCAGATATTAAATCTTCGCTTGGACTTGGAGTTGTGCGTTTTACAGAACAGACTGAGCCGCCTGTTGTTTCAACAGATGACTATGAATACCGAGTAAACACAGAGGTCATCACCTCCGTTATGATCAGCGGCGGGCAGTCTGACCCAGACAATCCCACTCGTATCAGTTTTCATATTAACGGTAAAACCTATAATGTTGGCAATATATATTATCCCGAAGGTGACAGTCAGCTTGCATGGGTAAAATGGACTACTCCAGACACGGAACAGAATATGAACATAGATGTAGCTGTAAAAGGTCCGGGAGGAACAGATAAAACCACCATTCATTGCAGAATTGTTGACCTTGATAAAAATCCACCACCAAACCCTGTCGCCGATGATAGAAATGATGACTTCACATTATCACCTATTCCTCAAAGAGCAGAAAAAACAAGGGCAGAATGGAATGTTTGGGATCCATGGTGGCATGAATATTGGGTATGGCATAGTACAGGTGAAAATAGTGGATATTGGTGCGACCATGGATGGTGGGAGTTTAATCTTAACAAATATTATGCTGTCTTTTCAGCAGACATGAAGTTACTTTGCGACGGTAAGAATCCAACTGCAAATGCTAGGACGATGAAGTCTGGATATGGTGTTAATCAACAAGTATCTGCTTCGGTAAGCAGTAATCAATTCTCGGCAGTGACCAACCCACAAAATGCAGTAAGTTACTTTCCGGAATTTAATTACAACACCTATTGGCGGCTATTGGAACAAGTTCGGAATGGAAGTAATTCTCGTTTTGAGTTTCAAAAAAATAAGTATTCTACCTATAAAAACCGAACTCACTTTACACCTATTTGGATGCCAAACGGAAAATATGAAGTGAACACATGGGTGATAGACAGTTGGACCCCCGTAGGAATGATGTCTAAAAATCTTAGTGACAGTTTATTGATTCATGGTTCGCTTTGGGATGACTGGCACGTTGCTCCGTTAAAACCATAAGAAAAGGAAGGTAGTTAAATATATGAATAAACATAAGAAAATTGCATTCATTCTCATAACAGCATTGCTTATTTGTCTGTTATTCAGTACTTCTGTTTTTGCAGCCGGAACAGGTGATGTAGCAGGAGCTATTGAAGGAACATGGAAAGATGCATCAAGTCAGATTAAAACGGTAGTCAACAAGGTGGTTTTCCCAGCTATTGATTTGATTCTTGCGGTGTTTTTCTTTGCCAAATTAGGTCTTGCTTATTTTGATTATCGGAAACATGGTCAATTTGAGTGGGCGGCACCGGCAATCCTTTTTGCGTGTTTGGTATTCACTTTAACGGCACCGCTTTCTATTTGGCAGATACTCGCATAAGGATGGTGAAATGAAAAGAGGGCAACCAAGCCAATAACGGCGAGGTTGCCCATGATTTTGGAAGAATAACAAGATGTATTGATTAAATAGAATTTGATTTTCTAAAGTCAAGCGAAATTCTATTACTTAAATCAGATAAAGATTTTATAGCACCTAAATTGGTATACTCAAAATTATGCGTCAAACTATCCCATTGCATAAATCCGAGTTGGTGCTCTTGTGGGTTATCATTAACCATCGTATTTATGTTGGAGATGTGTCGTTCCGTCTGCAACATCTGATGCAGTCTTGAGCTTCCGCCATTATCAATATTTATCAATAGTCCGTATTTTGCACCAGCTACAAGACAATATCCTACTAATTGCGACCATTCACTTAATCCAGCACTTTTAACTAATTTAATTTCTAAAATTAAAAGTTCAAATTTTTCACCATCAGTTATTAGACCAAAAATATCTAAATTTAAAGGTGGTACACGATTTGCAAACTGTGTAGCACATTCACATTCCATAGGATTTTCTCTGATTATTCGTTGCAAATTTGATTTCAATTCACCAATTCCCCAAAATACATATAACTTTCGTTTGTTGCTCGCAGTAAAATTGCTTTTTAACTGTGCTTCAATGAATTGTTGTATTTCTGGGTAATAAGACACTTCGTTTCGTTTAGCCATTCTGTAAGTCCTCCTCTGTAATTGGACGCAAGCTAAATTTATACTTATTGTCTTTATCAAATTGAACCAATTTTTGATAAACATCTGGGTTAATTGCTCCTACTAAAGCCCCACGATTATTACCACATATAACAATTGGGGTTAGTAACTCTGGAATGCGAAACTCTACGAAAAGATTTGGTGTAGTATTAAGATGTTGTCTTATTAATGTCAAAAAGTTTCCTTTTGGTCGTTTTCCATTCAATTCATTTTCATCTGCTATTATATAAGCCACAGCTTGCATTATTTCGCTTATTGGATAACCGATATCTTGCTTATTTCCAAACAATAGTTGTCTATTATTCTCTTCAAATTTATTTATTAAATCTGCAACAGAATACTGTGTGTCTGTATATGTTCGATTTTTGAATATATCAGTTTTGTTAATTCTATCTTCAACAAATGAAAGTTCGTCCTTGTAAAGAATCGGGAAAGGATTCACCAAATTTCCAGTTCGTGTAAACAATTCGGAAACCTTATCATATGGAGCGTGTTCACAACCCAAAACAGCACACACATGTCGATTATGTAAATAATGACCCCCTCGTATACATTCGGGAAGACATTTATCATTTTCTGCTAAATGAACACATGATGTTTTCACACTAAGTTCTCTTTCTGGGCATGGGATAGCATCATGTTCTTCTTGTTGCAAACTGCGATTTGCTTGAGAAGATTCAGCTTTTGTTCTGAATGCAAATGCTCCAAACTTTGCATACTGGTCAAGTTGAATTCGTAATTTAAATCCTTTTTTCCATTGTTTATAATAAGGATTGCTTGCAGAATGAAAGTTAGGATGGTTCCATAAAATCTGGTCAGGATAACAGTTGACACTATACAGAAGTCTACATAAATCACAAACAAAAGCAAAGTTAAAGCCTTTAA
The DNA here is from genome assembly GCA_034927775.1 of Anaerovorax sp. Classification (GTDB taxonomy): domain Bacteria; phylum Bacillota; class Clostridia; order Peptostreptococcales; family Anaerovoracaceae; genus IOR16. The sequence goes on from JAYFPL010000018.1 coordinate 3,783, forward strand.
CTTCAAACGATAATATTTGAATTTCATCACTAAATCTTCTGTGTGATTTTGCAGTGCTGCCGATAGTATCAGCTAATCCAGCTATAAATCTTCTTTTTAAATTATCATCTACTAAAACAGCAACTATTCCTTTTAAGTCTGATGTTTCTCTAAGTTCACCATCACAACTAATTCCATAGGATGATAAGTCTGATTTTAAATCAGTCATATCGCCTTCGCAAAGTATATTCCATTGGCTATTTGTAGCTTCAAAACTAACTGAAATGTTATAAACACTCCTAAACATAGGGCTAACTACCGACATAATATCTCTGGATATTTGTCCGGCTCTCTGAGGGTTTTGTTCGTATGATCCCCACTGTCTATATGGAAGCCTTATTCTAAAAACATCTTCTGCGTTGCCCCAGATTCCACCACCTATAATCAGACCTAATATATATGCTTTATCTGTGTTCATTGGCATTCTCCTTAAAGACTTGATCCATTATGGCTGTTGCAACGGCATTAGCTAATTGAACAGGCACTGCATTACCTATAACTTTATACATTGCTGTAATATTTTTTGTAGAATCATCTATAAATCTAAAGGTGTCTGGGAAAGTTTGAATTCTTGCAATTTCACGAATAGTAAATCTTCTGTTTTCTGTAGGATGGACTATTCCGCAGTTTTCTGGTTGAGCAGATGCAGTAATTGTACCACATATTTCATTTCTGGAAAATCTTCTGTAAAAGTTAGGAGAACGATATTTTTTCATATTATCCCTAATTTTCTTAAAACGAGGTGCTAAATGTTCATAAGGTACATCTTTCCATGAGCCACCTTCGGGAATATAATTAATCATCTCCATTGCTTGTGGAGACAAAGGCCAATCAACTTGATTGGGTATATCATCTGGTATGTCAAGTATGTTTCCTAAAGTAAGATTTTCTTTAGGTATTTTATTAGGAAACTCAAAGTGAATGCCTAAATCTTTTCTAACACCCACAAAGAAAACTCTTTGCCTATTTTGAGGAACCCCATAGTCTGAAGCATTGAGTAGTTTATGGACAACATTATAACCAACATTGTTCATAGAAGATAAATCTTCAACAATAACATCTGCTAAATTTCTGCCGTCTATGTATTTTGTAGAAAGTAAACCTTTAACATTCTCAAAAACTATTACCTTTGGCATTTTACTTTTGATTATTCGTAAACATTCTTTGTATAACATTCCTCTTGAATCATGTACACCTTTTCTATTACCAGCATTAGAAAATGGTTGGCAAGGAAAGCCTGCTGTTAAAATATCACCATCTGGAATTTCCTTTTCATTTACAGTTAAAATATCTCGTTTATCTATATCTCCTAAATTTAAAGAATATATAGCTTGTGCATCAGCATCAAAATCATTTGCAAATACACGTTTGAACCCAGCTTTTTCAAAACCAAGATCGAGTCCACCGCATCCGGAAAAAAGCGATATTAATCTTGGGGATTGTATTGAGTTTTTCTCTATTTTTTTATTCATTATCGATACCTCTATTCATTGGTTGACTTGTGTTTTCACCTATGTTTGGTGAGCAATTATGTTGTTTAGCTATTTTTGTTCTGCCATCAATAGGTTTAGAGGCATTTTTGGGGATTAGCCACATTCTACCCATTCGAATAACTCCGTTAATTCTGTTAACAGAGCAAAGGAATTGGACACGCCTTGCTTTAATTCCCCATTTACGTCCAGCTTCTTCTGGGGACATCCATTCTAAATTCATCAATTCACCTCTCGGATATACAAACCCAATATATTATACCACGCTTGAACGCATAATACAAGGCTGGTGTGATTAAATCAAGAATTTATAAAATTTTATTATATCAGAAAATATGTAGCTATTCAAATCTTCTTGTGGTATTGTGTTGTGCTTGAGGAGGAGATGAAAATGCAGAAAGAAAAAATACTCAGCGAACTGTACCACGGCAACCTAAATCCAGTTGCAAAATCAGTTGTCCAAGGAAGTGAATATCAAAAAGCTATGCAAAAGATTAGTGCCCTTGAAGAAAAGCTAATGGAACAGCTTAACGATGAACAGCGTAAGCTACTGCAAGAATATATTTCTGAGCAGATGAAACTCAATACCATCAGCGGCGAGGAACGATTTACAGATGGTTTTCGTATGGGAGCAAAAATGATACTCGAAATATTTGAAAAAGACGGCGAACAGTTTAAACCGATTACAGGTTAGCTGTTCGCCATTTTTATTCTCTGAACTTAATACGATGTTCAAAGCATCGGCTTATCCAAAAGATAGGTCGGTGCTTTTTGCATATATAAACTCAAATACAGCCGACAGGAATATCCCTGTCGATGAGTTACCCAAAGCAAATCACACAAACGGCTACAAAGCCGAGAAAAAGGAGGATGAAAATTTGAGTAAGGAACTCAAGCTAATTAAAATGAGCAATGTGGAAGTAGAAGATATCAAATGGGTTTGGTATCCTTACATTCCCTATGGCAAAATCACCGTGGTACAAGGTGACCCCGGTGAGGGCAAGACCACATTCATACTTGCTCTTGTTGCACTCTTAACCAAAGGCGAACCACTCCCCGAAGAAGAAAATGGCTCAGAACCAATCAATGTCATTTACCAAACAGCTGAGGACGGTCTTGGAGATACCATCAAACCTCGCCTTTTGTCTGTGGGTGCTGACTGTGAAAGAGTAATGGTGATTGATGAAAACGAAATAAATCTAACCTTATCTGATAAACGATTGGAACAGGCAATCCACCAAATAAATGCTAAGGTTATTGTACTGGACCCTATCCAAGCTTATCTCGGAGAAAACGTTGATATGCACAGAGCAAATGAAATCAGACCTATTATGAAAAGACTTGCTCTCCTTGCTGAACGCACAGGTTGTGCTGTTATTCTTGTTGGTCACATGAACAAAATGGGTGGTGCAAAATCTGCCTACAGAGGTTTAGGCTCAATAGATATTCGTGCAGCAGTGCGAAGTGTTTTGGTCGTTGGTAGAGTAAAAGATGAGCCGACACTTAGAATTGTTGCTCACGATAAAAGCAACCTCGCTCCCGAGGGAAAGTCGATTGCCTTTGAACTTAGTCCAGAAACAGGATTCAGTTGGAAAGGTTATTGCGAAACCACAGTTGATGAATTGCTCTGTGGCAATGGAACTGTAAAAAGCAAAACAACTATTATGGAAGATGAATTAAAAATCCTTTTGCAAGAGCCTGTGTCGGCAGAAGATGTTAAGAATCGAGCAAGTGACATGGACATATCCCTTAGAACACTGATGACAGCAAAAAGAAATCTCGGTGTGCTTTCTGAAAAGGTTGGTGACAAGTGGTTTTGGAAGTTACCAAATCAAGAGTGCAAGGATGTAAGTCCTTAAAGACTTTGCATTGTTGCATTCTTCTTTTTCTGAAGTTAATCCCACACGTTGCCCCCGTGTGCGGATTGTATCAGCAATAGGAGTAACTACTCCACCCACTGCAGACAAAGCCGTTGTGGGCGATTATTTACCCCAAAGACGCACTCACAGCCAACCTATCCAAGCATCCAACAGGGTGTATTTTTCTTCTCTGCCGGTTATCCATTAAATCGCAAGAATTACCGCTTACACTTTCTCTCCTCGGAGAGAGCCAGCATCGCATTCGGCTTGTCGGTGGCGTTGCCCCCGACCGCCGATGCAGCTGGCTGGGCAGAAGCCCAGACCCACTTTAGAAACGGAGGTACATCGTTTATGAGTACAAAAAAACGTAGATTAAGCATCAAATTAACCCAAGAGGATTTTGAGAAAATCCACCGCAAAGCTGAACAGGCAAACAAAAATATTACCGACTATGTCATCACCACTTGTCTTGGCAAAGAGATAGTTATAATCACCGACCTTGCTGATGTTCTAAAGGAACTGAAAGCTGTGGGTAGAAACCTAAATCAGATTGCTGTGCTTGCCCACAATGGGAGAATTACCGCCGTCAATTTAAGCCAAGTGCTTGACGAAATGGTTGAAATCAATGAAAATCTCAAGGAAATTTTAGAGCGTAGGAGGTGGTCTGTATAGCCATCGTAAGCTTTGCAAAGTTCAAAACCAAGCAGTCAAGAGGTAGTATGTCGGCGGTTATGAACTATGCTATGAAAACTGAAAAGACACTTTTTGATGGCGAAAGTTTGGTATCTGGGCTCAACTGCTCTCCCCAAACTGTCTACCATGAATTCGTTAACACTAAGCTGTTACACGGAAAAGACAGTGGAAGAATGTACTACCACATGGTGCAGTCCTTCCCCAAGGGCGAAGATGTTCCGCCCAAAGTAGCACACGAAATGGCGGTAAAACTTGCTGAGCATTTCAAAGATTACGAAGTTTTAATCTGCACACACGTTGACCGTGAACACATTCATTCTCACTTTATCATTAACTCGGTTAGCTTTGAAACAGGCAAAAAGTTTCATATCAGTACACCCGACCTTGAGCCTATACGGCAAAGAAATGATGCACTCTGCATGGAATATGGCTTTGAAATATGCAAGCCAAAACCAAAATACGAGAACACAAAGTCCATGAATATTGCAGAATATCATTCCGCAGTGAAAGGTCAAAGTTGGAAAATGCGACTGCTGAATACCATAGATGAGTGCATGAAACACGCAGGCAGCCGTGAGGAATTTATTAACCTTATGGAATTTGAGGGATACAAAGTCAAGTGGACAGACACCCGTAAAAACATCACCTACACCACACCCGATGGTAAGCGTTGTCGAGATGACCGCTTGCATGAATCAAAATATTTAAAGGAGAGGATGGAACTTGAGCTACGAATCAGACAGGAAATTGTCTTTGGAAGAACTGAAACAGCGGAACAAGCCACAGCCACAGGCAGAGCCGATGCCCAGTCCTTGTCCTCTGACACAGGAGAAACTGGACAATCTATTCTACAATCAGAGCCTTATATGGGATGGGATAGAGGAACTGCAAAATCAGTTGAAAGAAATAGAACAGCAAAATCACAGCTTGAAAACACAGATGAACAATCTGCCGACACGGTCGGAACTGGAGAAAATCAGCAAGAGCTTATCCCAAATTCAGCAGACCTTGTCACAGGTTGGGAAGAAGAAAGAGCGTACTTTTTCTCTGCACAAGCTGAAATTACCGAAAATAGAATGGTCGGTTTTGATATGGGTGTTGATGAGTTTGCTACCCTTGGCAGTAATATTATCAGCCTTGGTAGGTCTGTGGAATGTCTTAGTCAGCCTGTTCCTGTAAGGGACAGCACCACAAAGCCTGTGGTCAAGGAGCATAAAAAAGGTGTTGGTCAAAAGCAAGATGACCACAGTGGATACGATTTTGAAATGAAAATGTGATGCACCGAGCAGAGATGTTCGGTGCTATTTTTTTACCCTAAAACAGGGAGAAAGGAATTTCTATGAGAGGAATTATCAACGATAAAAACCAACAGACACACACAGAACAGCGAGAAGTTCAAATTGGCAAGACCATCTATGAGGTCAATACGGTATTCAAAGGTCAGCAAACATTAGAGGAAATATTACGTGAGTGGGTGGTAAATAAGGCACTTGCCACCTTAAATAGTTAGTGCTTTTGGTGATAGCTATTTGAAATTTTTTATGGTAGTGTGTGTAGCTATAATCAAGGATAACCCTGACAATCAACGGAATGGAGGATTAGAAAAATGACTTATCAAGTAGGAGCATACCTCAGACTATCCCGTGATGACGAGCGAGATGGCGAGAGTTTAAGCATTGAAAATCAAAGAGCAATCGTCACTGACTATATCACAAAGAAAGGCTGGACGCTGATAGACAGCTATATTGATGATGGGCTGACAGGTACAAACTTCGACCGCCCTCAGTTTCAGCGGATGATTGACGATGTTCGAAACGGCAGAATTAACTGCGTGGTGGTTAAAGACCTCTCACGCTTTGGCAGAAACTATATTCAAATCGGTGAGTATACCGACTACCTGTTCCCCTCATTGGGATGCAGATTTATCGCAATCAACGATGGCATTGACACCCTTGAAAAAGAAAATGAGTTGATGCCTTTCAAAAACTTGGTCAATGAATGGTACAGCCGTGACCAAAGCAAAAAGGTAAAATCAGCAAAAGTTGCAAGAGCAAAGAGTGGATTTTTTATGGGAGCATATGCACCTTATGGCTATATTAAAAACGAGCAAAGGCAACCTCCACTGCTGATTGATGAGTATGCAGCCCCTATCGTTCGCAGAATTTTTGAGATGAGAGCCACAGGAATGGGATACCGAACCATAGCCACACAGTTAAATGAGGAAAAGATTATCCCACCTCGTGAGTACTATTACAACAGTATTGGCAAACCCAACCCCAAGCGAGGACTTAAATGTTGGAGTGATGTGGTTGTTAGGGAACTTTTGAAAAACGAAGCCTACATCGGAAACATTGTTCAGATGAGGAAAGGCACTATTTCCTACAAAAACAGAACTCAAGTCAATCGCCCCGAAGAAGAATGGGTCAGAGCAGTTGGGACACATGAGCCGATTATATCCATGGAACTTTGGGAAACCGCTTGCAAGTTAGCTAATCGAGGAACTGTTGGAAAAAGCAATAAAGAGGGTGAAATCAGTCTGTTCTCCGGTCTGCTGAAATGCGGTGATTGTGGTAGGAGTATGAAGTTCGTAAGGGATAGCAACACTCGAAAAGATGGTCACAAGAATAACCATCATGCATATATCTGCTGTGGATACTCACAAGGTGGTAAAGCCATATGCAGTCCCCACAGGACACTTGAGAGTATCTTCTCTGACTTAATCCTCGGTGATATTCGAGAAAAGGCACGGCTGATTACCCTTGACGAGGATGCAGTAATTGCTGAGATTAAAAGCAAAAAGCAAGCCGATACTACCTCAGAGCAGAAAGCTTCCGAAAAGAAATTACAATCTCTTCGCCACCGATTGTCTGAGTTAGAGCGTCTCATATCCAAGCTGTATGAGGAAATGGTGCTTGGTGATATCCCACGTGAAATGGTACTGGATATGATGGATAAGTACAAAAAAGAGCAACAGGAAAAGTCAATACTGGTGGCACAGCTTGCCGAACAATTAACCCACTCACAGGAAGTCGATAATGACATTCGTGAGTGGGTTTCTCTTATCCGTAAATGTATGAGAGTGAAAGAACTTGACCGAGAACTGCTGATAAAGCTTGTGGAGAAGATTATAGTCGGACAGAAAACGGTTGTAAATGGCGTGGAACGGCAAGAAATCACCATCGTCTACAACCGTGTGGGGAAGATTGATTGACCGTCCTTTTGCAAGGATACTCTGGACGATACTCGGGTTATAACAAGCAAAGGCACAGTACTAAAATTAATATAGTCCTGTGCCTTAACTTCGTATTTTATTTACATTTCCACAAACACAAATTATTGTTTAACTTGTTGCAAATACCCGAGATTATTCAATTTGTACTCTAAATACTGAATCCAAATATCATAGACAATCTCAACATCACCACTTTCATCCTCAATACCACCCATTTGAATAAGGCTTTCCTTCCATCTATCGTTTACAATTCCAGTAATATAGAACCCAATTCCAATTTGCTTATTTGCTACAAAAGACATTATCGTTATGATGATTGTAGCAATAAGTTGACCTTTATATTGACGCGGCACTAAAATATTAGAAATATGAACAAAATTGCAAAACCCTTCATCTGCATCTTCTTCATCTCTTAAGCAAAATTGGAGAATAAGTTCTGCATCATCTTCTTTTGCACCAATAGATACCTCATATCGTACAAATCCTCCATTATCTATAACTCTTCCATTTAAGTCATACTTTGATGAAAGGGATTGATTTAATGCGTTAATAAAAAGCATTTCATTATGCGAAAAATAATTTTCTACCTCTATCATGTTAAACTCCCCTTCATAGTTGATGCTTTATAAAGTCTACCATATTAAAGTATCATCTTCAACCGTCATATTGTAAA
>JAYFPL010000142.1:0-8378 GCA_034927775.1 Anaerovorax sp.
GCTTGTCTGAAAAATTTTTCATTTCTGCATAATCACCCCTTGTCTGATAGTTTATATTATTATAGCACACAATATTTAAGTATATTTTTCTTTTCTGTTAAGATTCTATTAAAAATACATTAGTACAAATAAAAAAGGATGTCAAAAGACATCCTGCATAACAATATGTATAAGCTGCCGACGGGAATCGAACAATCAGCGACCGTTGGCTGTATTTAAGGGCGGCTATTTTACGCTGTTCTTTTCCTCTCAACATCGTCTGGTTTTTCTAACTTAACCGCTTGTTTCATTTCTCCAAGGGAGATGTAACCGATAAACTTATATTAAATATCAACTCTCTGGCTCTTGCTGCCGTCTGCGTTGTCTGTTTTTTCATATACTACAATGCGGTCGATTAACTCGTTGAGTATTTTCGCATTGAGTTCTTTTACATCTGTATAGCACTCTATCAGCTTAACAAAGTTTTCAGCATTTGTAAATATTTCATCTGCTTTTTCAATTTCAGAGTGAAGAAATTTGTTTAAGGCAATTCTGCTAATCCAAGCTCTTTTAAAAATTTATTATGCTTATCTTTTGCTTTAGTTATTTCAGATTCTATTTTATCAAGTTCCTTTTTCACTTCTGAAATATCAATGATTTCTTCTTCTGGTGCCGTGCTTACATATCTTGATATGTTCAAATTGTATCCGTTCTTTTCTATCTCTTCCAAAGAAACACGGCGAGAATACTTTTTGTCATCCTCTTTACGGAATTGATAAGTTTCAACAATTCTATCTATATGCTCAGGCAAAAGAACATTTTGACGTTTGCCTTTTTCGTAATACTCACTTGCGTTTATGAATAGCACATCATCTGGCTTTTTGCATTTCTTAAGCACAAGAATACAAACGGGTATACCTGTGGAGAAAAACAGATTGGCAGGTAAACCGATGACTGTATCAATATTACCATCTTTGAGTAGCTTAGTTCTGATCTTTTCTTCTGCTCCACCACGGAACAAGACACCATGTGGCAAGATTATTGCCATTGTACCCTCATCGCTTAAGAAATGGAATCCGTGTAATAGGAAAGCAAAATCTGCTGCTGACTTTGGTGCAAGCCCATAGCTTTTAAAGCGGAAATCTTCTGCAAGAGTATCATTAGGTTCCCAACGATAACTAAACGGTGGGTTTGCTACCACGGCATCACACTTTAGTTTCTTCGCCGGATTCATCTCGCTAAGTATTGGCCAATCATTTAGTAGTGAATCACCATGGAAAATTTGGAATTCTGAATCTTTGAAGCCATGTAGCAGCATATTCATACGAGCAAGGTTATAAGTTGTAACATTTTTTTCTTGCCCATATATCTGACCAATACTATTCGGCTCAAGCTGCTTTTTTACATTTATAAGCAATGATCCTGATCCACAGGCAAAATCTAAAAGGTTGTTAATATATTTTTTCTTGCCATTTTGAGGCTCTTGACTATCAAGTATTACAATCCGGGAAAGGATGGTGGAAATTTGTTGTGGCGTGTAGAATTCACCGGCCTTTTTACCTGAACCAGCAGCGAACTCACCTATCAAATATTCATAAGCATTGCCTAAAAGGTCAATTTCATTGGTGAACTCAGCAAGACCATCAGCAATTTCGGTTATGATTGAGCACAGCATTTCATTACGCGCCTCATAGTTTTTACCAAGCTTTTCAGAGTCGAGATTTACCTCTGAAAACAAACCACGAAAAGTGCTATCAAAAGATTCGTTTTCAATAAATTTAAACCCACGTTGCAAAGTTTTTAAAAGCAGTTTGCTTCGCGTTCTTGCCAACTCATATATATTACTCCACAAATACTGAGGCCTTATAACAAAGTGAACCTTTCTGCGCATTTGCTTTTCGAAGACACTTACTTGATCTAAATTTCTAATATACCAGATACCAAGGGGAGTTAACTTGCCACTTTCAAGTAAGCTTTCATATTCGTCAATTAATGTCTGTCTTGCTTTTTGAATAACTTTTTTATCAGTTTCATCTTCTTTTACAGGCAGCTTATTAACAGGCAACATTTCAAAATAATCGATTACCTGTTTCTTTAATTGACTAATAACTTTATTATGTGTTTCATTGGCAACAGTGTTTGCTATCTCTTTTTCACAGTCAGTATAATCGCTTCCAAGTTCTTTTTTTGCAGCCGTTTCATAATTATCAGAAAGATAACGCAAGAAAAGAAACGACAACATATAATCTCGGAAGTCGTCCGCATTCATCGCTCCACGGAGTTTATCGGCAATCCCCCAAAGGGTTTTGCCTAATTCTTTTTGTTGTATATCATTCATAGGTGGCACCTCTATTCCTCTGTAAATAAGTCATCGTTAAATTTATAAGTTTCCATAAACCCGATTAATACTTTTTTGAAAATTTCCTTATTGTCATCAACCATTTCAACAGGATTAAACATTGAATGATTTCCATGGCTTAGTAGGTTTGTCATTCGTGCATAGATTACACCGTCTAAATCATCATCTTCTCGCTTTATGCAAGCTGAGAAATTATCAAATCCGTGAAATGCAGCTGTTTTCTCAAGGATATTTCTCAAAATATTGAAATGATACGTATATATTTTCCCGCTGTCCGCTGCCTTTTTCAATTCTTTTAATAATGCAACATGGTGGAAAAACGGAGTATCGCCTGTATTCTTAACTATATATTTGCCTGTTTCCTTGTTAAAACTTAAAAAACGACTTGCCGTACTCTCTTTTTTTAACTCATTATACAGTACATTAAAAAACAATGCATGATGAGTAGAAATAACGGTTTTAATCTGACAATCCTTAAGTAATTCTGCAAGCTGACACGCTACCGCTACAACATTATTGTCATCAAGAGATGAAATTGGATCATCTATGTAAATATATTTGACCCAGTCATAGGACAGAGCTTCGAGTTTTACCAGTTGCACAATGGCGAGAAAGAAGCACCAAATGAACATATTTTCTTCACCACGAGAGATTTTGATTCCGGTAACGATTTCTGTTCCTTCTCTATTTTGGGCTTCTCGTGAAAAGATAACATAGCCATCTTCGTAATTAATGGTAAAGTCAAAATCAGCATGAACTCTCAAAAACTCTCGTATACGAGTATCCATTTCAAGATCTCTTAAGCCATCGAAAAAGCGAGAACTTGTATTAAAAAGTAGTCGTCTATCCGTATCTGATTCTAAGTCATTGTGCCAAGTAAAAAGATCCTCTGTAAAGGCATTATAGTACAAAGTATCTCGTGTTCTTTCTTCACTGCCACGGATTCTTCTTTTGCCTAAATCTTTGAATTCTCCGGAAAGTCTTGTTTTCCCGGTTCCATTGTAAGCAAAAAGAAGAAAGTAATTTTTTGTGTCGGATGTGTTTGCTGTTCCAAGAGTATCACGTATATTTCGTGCTAAACCTTTTAGGTTCGTGTACCTTCTTGTGCTCATTGGCTCACCTCCTCAATAGAGGGAAACAATCCTTGCATTAAGCCTTTTTTATGCGCTTTCAAGGCTTCAATTTTCTCAGCCTGTGCCGAAATTAGTTCGTCTACAAATGAAAGGCAATCAGCTATTTTTTGCTGCTCTGCTTTAGTGGGTATAAAAATTTTAATATTTTTAATTTGTCCACCAGTTACTAAAGGTTGACCAGATCCAAAAATAATTTTACTAATTTTATAATTGATAAGAAACATTAGTAAAAATTTAATGCTTATAATCTCTTTTTTAGCTATAACAATCAGTGTATTATCAGAAATACCACATTTTCCATTGAAAAAATTTACTTGACCAGCATTTGCACCTACACGAGCAATCAGAATTAATTCGTCATCATAATCTGCTGTATCGCAAAATCCAATTTGTCCAGTTGAACCCATAAGCGGGAATTTCTCATTACTTACCGCCTTTTTGCTTTTACCAGAAGAAATCGAAATACAAACATTTTCCAATATCTTTTCTTTCCAATCATCACAATCCCTAAACTCTGGAAACCGCAACTCGGGCAAGGTTTTATCCTCGGTAGGGAACAGCTTTTGCATTAAGCCTTTTTTGTGGTCTTTCAGTGCTGATAACTTCTTATCTTCTGCAGCAATTAAATCATCAAGTGATGATAGACAATCAGCTATTTTTTGTTGTTCCTCTTCTGATGAAAAAGGGAGTGGCATAGCCATAAAATCATCTGCAGAAATACTAATTCTATCATATCTTGCACCAGTGTTTGCAACAGTTTTCAAATAATCATTCCATAAGTTTGTTTTGAAATATTGCTCATAAAAATCATTTTGAGGATTGTTAAACCTAAATACAGTGTATAGTGGAGACATGATACCTGTTCCAATTTTGTTTTTTGAAATTGGCCCAACTGGCGCGGAAGATGAAATGCGAGGATTGTATACAAAGTCCCCTTCATTTACAATAAAATAATTGCTAACATTACTATGCGTTACAATTTCTCTTTCAAAGTAATCACTTTGATCTACCACCCCATCAACAGCAGAGTTCGTTAACACTCGAGTTACTATACCATCTTTGTTTTTATTCGTTACTTTAATCGCAAGGGAATTAAGTGGAGTCATTTTCCACGCTTCTGCTATTTTGAACTCCGAAAATCTATATTTCGGAGTTAATGCTGTTTTATCTTTTTTATTCATATGCTTTCAACCCCATAATCTCTTGCCCGTCTGCTAATTTTTTGAGCAGTGGAATCAAGTCATCCATAAGTTCTAATTCTTTCTTGGTTCTATCACGCCATCCAAGGTCAAGTGGCTCAAATAAGTCACTTAACTTTTCACCGTCAAAAATCGTTCTGTCCATAATAGCGTTAACAAATGCTTGTAAGGACTGTGCCTCAATGCCATGTTTATTGGACAGAGATGCAAGCTCGTTTGCCGATTTTTCAGCTTTGAATTTTTGGTAGCCCTCCATTACTTCTTGTTCAGTCAGCCCCTTATTACCCTCCAAAGTTTTAATATATTTGTCAAGTTCCTCGATGTATTCCTCAATATCCTTGCGTTCTTCCATTAGATTAGAGGTTGAAGCGATTAGGTCTACCAATTCCTTTTTCGTCATCTTTTCTTTCTTCGGTACATGGGGTTGGGTATATTTAGAAAGGAGTGACATGATATAGTCATAGTCAATAATGGCAGAGGAAAACAGAACAAACTCAAAATCGAGCTGTTCTACCTCGGGTAATTTATTCTCAATATCCTTGCCTTGCTGATCCTTTAATCTTTCGGCTGTTTCAAGATAGGCTCCTCGGAACGCCCGCATGGTGTTTTCGGGCAACAGCTCGGCAATTTCGGCGGCTTGCTCCTCTTTTATTTCGGTATATTGGTCAAGCTGCGTTTTTAGGCGTTGCACTTCTTTGAACTTATCAATAAACTCTGCACGAGCAGTATCTCCCTTAAGATTGCTCACTTCCTCAGGCTTGAACTCAAGGCCTTGTGATTTCATAAACCTTTCAAGTGCTGCAACGGCTTTATCCAATTTTTCAATCACAACGGGTGCGGGATCTACAAGCCAAATTTCTTTCACCTTTTCAGCATTTTCCTTGCCGGAAAAGAGTTTAATTGCATCATTAACTTCCTTTTCTTGTCCTCTGAAGTCAATAATATTTCCATAAGGTTTTGTTGGGTTTAGAATACGATTTGTTCTCGAAAAGGCTTGAATTAGACCGTGCTGTTTCAAGTTTTTATCCACATATAAGGTGTTCAAATATTTGGAGTCAAAACCAGTTAACAACATGTCAACAACGATAACAATGTCTATCTTGTTTTCATGCGGATAATCCGCGTTGTTGTATTGTTGGTCTTTAATGCGTTTCTGTACATCTTGATAATACAAGTCAAAATCGTTTATGCTATGATTTGTGCCAAATTTATCACTGTAGTCTTTGATAATTGTTTTAAGAGCCGCTTTTTTCTTATCCGGCTCCTGCTGGTTATCTGCTTTTTCCTGTGTAAGGTCTTCTTGAAGCTGCTTTACATCCTTATTGCCTTCTGCAGGTGGAGAGAAAACACAAGCAATGTTAAGAGGAGTAAAGTCTTCATTGGCTTTTTCAAGTTCTTCTTGTAGTTCTTTGAATAGTTCAAAATATTCGATAGCGTCATTAATAGATGCCGTAGCAAAAATAGCATTGTATCGTCTGTTGTAGGTTGCTGCATCGTGTTTTGAAAGGATTGCTTCAGCAATCTTCCTTTTGCTTATTGCGGAGTCTGCTTTTGCAGCTTTTTGTGAGTCATCAGGCTTAAAATAGTCAATATGGAAACGCAATACATTACCATCGTCAATTGCATTGGTGATAGTGTAGGCATGAAGCTCTTGTTGGAAAACATCTGTTGTTGTTCTGTAGGAGCCTATAGTACCATCTATCTGTTTATAGGATGAATTTTCTTCAAAAATCGGTGTTCCTGTAAATCCAAAAAGCTGTGCTTTGGGGAAGAAATTTTTGATTGCATCATGATTTTCTCCAAATTGAGAGCGATGGCACTCATCAAAAATAATAGCAATACGCTTGTTTTGGAGCTTTGCCAATCTTTCTTTAAAAGTGGGCTGCCCATTTCTTCTCTTCTCTTGATTTCGTTTACTGTCTTCATCCAGAGCCAGCCCTAATTTTTGAATGGTAGTAACAATAACTTTATCTTTATAATCATCTGATGTAAGCCGTCTAACCAATTTTTCGGTATTGGTATTTTCCTCAACACAGCCTTCTTGAAAGTTGTTAAATTCCAATCGAGTTTGTCGATCCAGATCTTTTCTATCTACAACAAATAGACACTTTTCAATTTCAGGATTATCCTTCAATAGTGTTGATGTCTTAAATGATGTGAGTGTTTTTCCACTTCCAGTGGTATGCCAAATATAGCCGTTCCCTCTGTTTTCCTCAATACAATCAATAATTGCTTTGACAGCATAAATCTGATAAGGACGCATTATCATCAACTTTTGTTCGCTTACCACAAGCACCATATATCTACTGATTAGTTCACCAAGAGTGCATTTAGGTAGAAAGTTCGTGGTGAAATCATAAAGGTTTGTAATTTTTTTGTTGTCTTTGTCTGCGAACTCATATATAGGTAAAAATCTTTCATCTGCATTAAAGCAAAAATGTTCTGTATAATTGTTTGCAAAATAGTAGGTGTTGGTTTCGTTGCTTACAATAAAGAGCTGCATAAAGCACAGTAATGAATTTGTGTAACCATTTCCGGGATCATTTTTGTAAATAACAATTTGTTCCATGGCTTTTTTGGGTGTAATTTGCAAGGCTTTTAGCTCAACTTGAACTACAGGAACACCATTGATGAGGATAATTACATCATAGCGGTGATTGCTATTATCCGTATTGATCCGCAACTGATTGACTACTTCGAATTCGTTTTTGCACCAGTCTTTAATATTTACAAGTGTGTATTGTAAAGGCGTATCATCATCACGCTTGAAGGTATTCATCTCTCGTAATGTTTTAGCAGCAGCAAATACATCTGCAGTTACAATACTATCCCGCAGACGTATAAATTCGGAATTACTTAGTTTAACTCGATTTAATCTTTCGAAGTGTTCTCTAAAATTGGCTTCGAGAGAAACCTTGTCTCTAATATCTTCACGATATTTGTATTTTAAATCTTGTAGCTTTTGAATAAAGCTCAATTCGATTTCCCTTTCAGATTTCATAAAAAGATCTCCTTTACTTATAGAATGGTGGTTATCTTTAATAACTATTTCGCTTTTTCAATTAGCGAAATCAAGTCAGAATCTACATTATTATTTCTGCAAAGCTCAATTAAAGCGTGTCGAGCAATCTGATTCGGCTTTGTATGTCCATTTTCCCATCTGTTTACCGAGGTAAAACCAACATGAAGTTCTCGAGCAAGAGCTTCTTGCGAAAGATTAAGTTCTAATCGAATTACCTTTATTATCTCTTTTAACTCCATTCGATATTGCCTCCAATTTAATATAATAACTCAAAATAAATTATATCACATGCTATAGCATATTGCAATCTAAGCATAATTGAAAGCACCCTAAAAGTCTCGACTTTTAGGGTGCTTTATGATATTGGAGCTGATGATCCGAGTCGAACGGACAACCTGCGGTTTACGATACCGCTGCTCTGCCATTGAGCCACATCAGCATATATAAGAGGGTGGGTGGTGTTTCCACCCTCTATTTTTATTTGTCATAAACCGCTTTTGGTTTATAGTTTGTGTGTTTTTAAAATAGCCTGCCTTATGAACAATCACGACCTACGCATTACGAGTGCGTCGCTCTACCTGCTGAGCCACGGCAGCACATATATATAATTTAATACTTTTTGAAAGATTTGTAAACATTAATTTCAAATATTTGGGTATTATTTAATTTGATATTTCCTAGGAAAT
>JAYFPL010000098.1:0-35926 GCA_034927775.1 Anaerovorax sp.
TTCAGTAAAGGCTCAATGTATTCATAAGCATCTAAAGTACGGCACTCCACCCCCATGCTCTCAAATTGTTCTTCAATCGCTTGCCCCGTCGCATGATGCCCTTGACCGGTGGAAATACTCAATATTAATGCTTTCATGCTCTTTTCCCTCTTTTCACAAAAATCATTATCCGTATGATTTTTCCCTTTTAATTTATTGTTATATTTTTGCATAATAAAATGGTACCGTTAACATCAACTCATACCCATGTATACGATACCATCTTTTTTTCTTAAAATCAATTCTGTTCGTTTTAATTTTTTCTTATAATTCCATACGTAAAATACTTTGATGCCGATGTTTTCAACAATGCTGCTGCAATCACCATCGCAATGAAAAAGCCCAATGCGAACTGCACCACATTCCAGGGAATACTGAACGCCGAAACGGCAAAGTTTCCATACATAATGCCGGCTGCCACATAGTATCCCATTACCATCCATAAACCGGAAATAGTCATGGCTAATATCTCATATACCGGAATGATTAAGTGTTCTTTTTGACGTACATAAATCGCAATGATAATTAAAAATACGGGAATTAAAATTGTTGTAAGCATCAGCTTTCCCTGCACACCTGTTAAAAAAGTACCTAGCTCACTCAACGTTTCGACATCCTCTCCAAGAAGAGATTGAGGGTTATTGGTAGCAGCACCATTTAATACAAATTGTACCATGCCCTGAAATCCCATCCATACAAAAGCAGTAATGATTGCTAAAATACCGGTATTTTTTTTACTGTTCATACATTTTTCAATTGCAATTCCCATGAAAACAGCCATCAATCCTTTGATGCAAAAGGTCCAAGGTACCCAATGAATATAACCTGGTATCAGATCACCAAGTGCAGAACCCACAGCAGCGGCAATTGCACCGTAACGCCATCCTAAGATCAGCACAGACAGAAAAATCATACTATCTCCCAAATGAATGTATCCATTGGTAAACGGAATCGGCACCTGAATAATCATTGTTGCAACCGTAACTAATGCCATCATCAATCCCGTTAAAATCATCTTATTTACTTTATTATCTACAGTCATGTCGTACCTCCTTGCTCTTTTTCTATCATAACGAATCATTGTATTCATGAAAATAATCAGTTTTAACTATTTATTTATGTACAGTTTGTGTTATACTAAGAAAAATTATAAAAAAATAATAAAAATAACTACAGTTTTATTTAGAAAGGAATATTTGTTATGCAATTGATTGCACCAAATTTTGACTATGAAGATACAACACCATTATATTTACAGCTATATCTCTACCTTAGAAATGCCATTTTAACTGGAGGTATTCTTCCAGGCGAAAAACTTCTCTCTTTAAGGTCAATGTCAAAACAACTTGGAGTAAGCGTTACAACCATCGATTTAGCTTATAATCAATTGTTGACGGAAGGTTATATTATCAGTAAACCACAGTCTGGCTACTATGTTTGCAGCATTCCGTCAGAACCAGGAAAAAACAGAACCAAAAAACATCTGATTCCCAAAGATTGTGAAACAGCCTTTGGCAGCCTCTCCTACTTAGATAATACAGCATTGGAAGGCACTTATTACGATTCTGCTTCTTTTGATTTTATTAAATGGAAGAAATGCACCAATAAAATTCTTACCGATTATTCCAACTTTCTTTTATTGGAAGGAGATCCGAGAGGAGAAGCACCCTTACGATATGAAATTTCAAAATATATTTATCAAGCAAGAGGTGTACGCTGCACACCTGAACAAATTGTAATCGGTGCCGGAACCCAACAATTGACCGGTCTTCTTTGTATTATTTTAAACCGTTTAGGGATTGAATACGTGGCTTTTGAAGAACCAGGTTATGTTCCGATTCAAGATATTTTTCAAACTCGTGGCTTTAAAATGTCACTAGTACCGGTTTTGAAGGATGGTATCCAAATTGAAAAATTACCTGCAAATATAAAATCGGTTGCTTATGTCAGCCCTTCTAATCAGTTTCCAACCGGATCAATCATGCCTATCGGCCGCCGTTATGCACTTTTAGATTGGGCATCCCAAAACAACAGCATTATCATTGAAGACGATTACAACAGTGAGCTTCGCTATTTTGGAAAAGCCGTTCCCTCTCTTCAAGGTTTAGATGAAGAAGGAAGAGTTATTTATCTAGGATCTTTTTCTTCTACCCTATTTCCATCCATAAAGATTAGTTATATGGTTCTGCCAGAACCTATGCTTAAACTTTTTGAAGAAGTACTCGGAGGATATAATCAAACCTGTTCTAAAACAGAGCAATTGACACTTGCACTTTATATGGAAAAAGGGCTGTATCAAACCAACATCAAAAAACTTAGAAACCTTTATTCTCAAAAAATACAAATTGCCACACAAAGCCTAAAAAAATATTTGAAAAACCAAGTTAAGGTACTCAGCAATACTTCAGGCTTACACATGCTTTTAGAAGTACCGCTTACCCCAAATCAAACCATAGAAACCCTCTGTGCAAAGGCAATAAAAAAGCGACTTCCGATGACCCCGGTCTCGACCAACCAAGTTGGCAAACAAAATAGCAAACAAAATACCTTACTTATTTTTTATTATACGAGGGTTCCACTCGAAGAATTGGACTCAGCCATTAAATCATTTTCAGAAATTTTACAGCAAGGTTCTGATACAGCAAATTAATAGAACAAAGACGCATTCCATTAACTTTCTAATATAAAAATAAATAAAAACATTTTACGATTCATAAAAAGCCTTTGATAACGAAACATTTTCTCTAAATGATTCTATAATCAAAGGCTCTTCATTTTATATATAGTATAATTTTTTTATAGCTTCGATACTTTTAACCTAAAGAATATTTTTCATCTTTATTATTTTAGGCAACTCCGATTAATGGTAACGCAATCTGATACAATACGATTCCTAACCCTCCACAAACCATTAACGTAATGATCGGATTCAATTTTATTTTATAAACCAAGAAAAAAGCAACTACAAAGAAAATTAAGCTGTATGCATTTACAAAAGAGATTTTTCCAATACTAAAGCAAGATGCTGCAATCAAGCCGATTACTGCAGGACGAATTCCATTTAACGCGTTTTTCACAGTTAAATTATTTTTAAACTTTGTAAAGTATACCGATACCAATAACGCCAACAGAAATGGTACTAAAATTACACAAAGTGTACAAACAACTCCACCAATCGGTCCAAAAAGATTAAACCCTACAAAGGTAGAGGAATTTACTGCAATCGGTCCAGGCGTCATCTCTGCAATTGCTACGATATTTACAAAATCCTCAGGTAAAATCCACTGATTTCCATCCACAACTTCCTGTTGAATAAAAGACAATACCGCGTATCCCCCACCAAATGAAAAAGCACCAATTTTGACAAATGCCAAACATACTTTTAGCCAAAGTTCCATTTTTATTCGCCTCCTTTTCTATCTTCTTCCGTTTTTATCTTTTTAAAGAAAATACCTACCATTGCCGCGCATACAATCACTATAATTGGATGTATCTTTAAAAATGCAACAGCAATAAAAGAAGCTATTACTAAAATCCAATTTCTATCTTCTTTTACTTTTGCAGATTTTCCAAGTTTAATGACGGAATATAAAATTAGAGCAACTACCGCAGGACGAATTCCGTCAAATATGTATTGAACAACCGCGTAGTCCATAATATTATTGAACACCATAGCAATTAGTAAAATAATAAGCACCGATGGTGTTATGGCTCCCAATACCGCAGCTATGGCCCCCGGTACCTTTCTTATACTATAACCGACAAAGGTTGCAGAATTTGTAGCTAGAGGCCCTGGTAAACTATTTGTTAAAGATATCGCATCTAAAAATTCAGGATCTGTCATCCATCCTTTCGTCTCTACTACTTCTTTTTGTATAATAGGCAACATCGCATATCCGCCGCCTATAGTAAACATCCCTATTTTGAAAAATACCATAAATATTTCTAATAGCATTTTTTATTTCCTTTCTGTTACGTATTTATTGGTTTCTACAATTGTATACTTTCTATACAATATTTTCAATATGTAATTATTAATTTGACAAATAGTTAATTAAACAATATGAAATATTGATTTTATGTTATTTTTAATATACAATACGTCTATAAAGTTATGAATTATAGTCTTTAAAGTTATCATATTGAAAGTAGGTATCATATGAAAATCAAAAATTATGATCAAATTGATGAAATGATTCTTAATTTATTAATTGAAAATTCTCGAATGTCTTATATTGAAATCGCCGAAAAAGTCGGCCTGTCTCGCATTTCAATCAAAAATCGTATTGAAGCTTTAGAAAATGCCGGCGTCATCGAACGTTACACAGTAATCTTAAATCCAGAAAAAATAGGAAGAAATGTATCTGCTTTTTTTGACATTCAAGTAAAACCGGATGCTCTCTATTCTATTATTGATGCCCTTAGTCAAGAAGAATCTATAACTGATATGTATTTAATGACTGGTTCTACGAATCTTCACGTTCATGCTGTTTTAAGCATGAATGAGAATCTGGAAAGTTTTCTTTTAGATAAAATCTATGTACTTTCTGGTATTGAACGAGTAAAAAGTGAACTCATCATCTCTAGATTAAAAACCCGAAAGGGTATTCGTGTTTAACTTCTAACGCTGATAACGCTGAAAATCTACAACGAATCCTAGCTATAAAAAAGGCATTCTTATCTCAGTAATGCCTTTTTTACGATTTATGTATTTTGGTAGATTCCGATTTTACATTGATACTTTATCTCAATATTTTCTTAGCAAAACTAGTATAAATTCTTATACAACTTTTAACTTGATCAATATGTCCATATTCATTTGCACCATGCATATTAGAACCGGATGGCCCAAATGTAATAGTTGGAATACCTAATAATACCGCTAAAATGTTAGAATCACATACAGAAGGATCATATTCATGCGGTACTTCATTACCAGTAACCTCTGCATATGCTTCCTTTAATGCCAGTACAATCTCATCATCTGGTTCCAATGAAAAAGACTGCATATACGGTGATTTTCTTGGCTTCAACCTTACCTCAACTTTATCTGTTAGTCCTAGTTTCTCAGCCGCCTCTAAAATTTGTTTCTTACAAGTCTCAAAATCCTCGCCCGGAACCACATAACGATCAACAAATAAATCACAACGTTCCGGAACAATTAAAGCATTCTTTACTCCACCTTCAATATGTCTGACACACCATGTACCATGCTTTAAATTTGGATGAGTCAATGTTGGTAGTTTTTCGATTGCTTCTGCTAGTTTACCTCCGCTAATTAATGCATTCTCTCCAACTTCTGGATATCTGCAAGCATGAGCTGCTTTTCCAAATACACTGACTTCTATGCTATATCTTCCACGAAAGCCAATCGCGACATTATCATATCGACATTCTGCCATAATTGCCGCATCGGCCTGCAATCCTTCTTGTACTAGCTGATATGTTCCTTTTGATAAATCTTCTTCATCCGCTACAAATGCAGCTAAAATATTCCCTGTAAATTCATCTGAGTGTTCTTTAAAATATTCTAGTGTTTCTAAAATTGCCGCGAGTCCTCCTTTCATATCCATAGCACCTAAACCATAAGTCCTATCTCCCACAACAGCGGGCTCAAATGGATTCGTGTCCCATCCACTGGCAACCTTAACAGTATCCAAATGTCCGATTAGCATAAGTGTCTTTCCAGGTTTTCCACTCTTCATCGTAGCATAAATAGATGGTCTCTCTTTCTTTTCTTTATCTTCCTCAAAATAACTCCAATGCACTTCAAGTCCTATATTTTCCAATATTCCCGCAATATATTCAGCCAGTTCTCTTTCATTCCCGTTTACACTTTTTATGCGAATCATCTGATGATATCGTTCAGTAATTCTATCCATTTCTCACATATCCTCTCTTACCTATTTTTTTAAACCGCTTCCTCTAATTCATTCGTTTCTGCCTTTACCATAGTAAACCCCGTTAGAATGTAAACTAAGGAAAATACGATAGACAGCCAAGTCATTGGTGCATATAAGAAAAATTTCATTGTTGGTACACCGAGGGTATTGGCAATAAATACGCCTGTCACACTCCAAGGAATGATTGGTGCAAGACCTGTCCCTGTATCTAATAAAATTCTAGCTAAATTCTTCCTGCTCAAACCATATCTTGTAAATAAGTCTTTTACCATTGGTCCAATTACGGAATAAGTGACATAATAACTTCCTGTAATTACAAAGAAAATGCCATGCAATCCTAAAATACCGGTTGCCATACTTTTGGGACTCTTTGCTACATCTGTAATTTTATCCATCATAATGTCAATCACGCCTGCAGTACGAAGGGGAGCTCCAAACACGCCCGATGCAATCAATAATGCCACTGTAGATAGCATGCTGGACAACCCACCTCGCTGCAGCATCTTATCTACAACTTCAATACCACAGCTATTTGTATAACCTTTGTTTAAGGCTAGCGCAACATCCGTCACTGAAACGCCTTGGAAAATCAATGCTAATATAGATCCCGCCAAGATACCGACAGTAAACACCGGCAATGTTGGTTTTTTCATCAAAATTAAACCAAACACCAGAATCGGAGGTAATAATAATATTGGATTTAAATTAAAATTAGTATTTAGGGTACTGATAATTAAATCATAGTCTTCACCGCCAACAAAACCTTCCTTAAAGCGCATTCCTAATATAATAAAGATAATCAAGGATATTAAATAGGCTGGACCTGTGCTCTTTAATGTATGTTTTACGCCATCAAAAATCTCTATGTCAGAAACGGCTGCAGCTAACACAGTTGAGTCAGATAGCGGTGAGAGTTTATCCCCAAATATAGCACCTACAACAATTGCACCTGCTGTATATTCTAACGGGATATTTAATCCTGCAGAGATACCCATAAATGCAACTCCTACTGTACTGATTGTCCCCCAAGAAGTTCCCGCCATGACAGACATCAATGTACAAACAATACATGCCGCTGCCAAGAAAATGCTTGGGCTAATGATTTTCATTCCATAGTAAATCATAATCGGAACAGTACCTGACAGCATCCATGCTCCTACTAGCATACCTACTGACAACACGATTAGAATCGGTATCATCATGGAAGATATACATTTCACGATATCAGCCTGCATATCACTATACTTAATCCCAAACAGTGCCGACAACGTAATAATCACAACACCGTCAAACAATAAAATGATAGCGGTTGGTGCTGCTACTACCTTGATTCCAAAAATAATAATGCTTACGGCAACGAGAACAAGGATCAGTGCCTGCATAGGAATCACTCTTTTTTTCTCTTCGCTCATTTCTTTACTCCTATTTCACATTTTAATTCGATTCATTTACTCTCTTTCCCTATTCCCTCTTGGTTATTTATTTCCCCTATTTTTGACGTCAATATAATTAATAGCAAAGTTTATGCCAACATTTATAAATTTATAATGTTTTAAAAATGATATCATTTTGCAATGCTTTTATAGGATTTATTGGTTTATAAAAAAAGAAATCTATAAAATGGGGTGATTTTATGGGATACACTTTACTTTTCTCATTGATTTTCATTTTGTATTATTGTATTCTAATTAAAACAACATTTACCTATTCAAAATGTTCATTTTGAAATTTTTAACAAACATATTTGTTACATATTTTTTATTATTGGGATTTTTATGGTATTTTTCGGGTATATATTGGGATGATTTCAACTATTAAACTTAACAGAAAGGACGTATGTATGAAAAATCTTTTATTAATTTCTAAAAAAAAAGAAATTCACGATTTATATTACCGAGAATTAAAATTCATTTTTAATAAGCACATTCATATATTTCCTTATGCAGAAACACCATTTGACGGTACCCCATTAGATACCGACATGCTTGAAAAGGCAGATCTCATTGTAATTACGAATCCATACTCATTTCCATTAGCTAGAAGCAGAATGAAACCGGATGCAAAAATCATCCATTTAAACTTCACCTTTTCCAAAGAAGCAATCTCTCGACTGCAAGAACTTCCTGTAGGAACAGAAGCCTTGGTCTGCTTTAACTTCTACTCTTCTGCTCACCAAGCAGCTACTGCATTATATGAATATGGTCTTCAAAATTTAAATTTATATATCAACTACCCTAATAATCAAAATTTAATTAATAAAAAAATGGATATTGCAATTATTAGTCAAGATGCCAGTTCGGTCCCAGATGATATTACAAGCATTATCGACTTAGGCCCACGTAAGCTTTCATTAAGCACCATTCTCGATATCGCAGTAAAAGCAGGAATTCTAGATGAAACTTTAGAAGTGAAAATTAACGAATATATATCCAACATTATGATTTCTGATGATTATATGACCTATTTTTTAAATTCTTCCTCTACTGCAAGGGCTCAACTGAAATATATGTCAGAGGTTATGAGACTGGAAAGCGCATTACGCAAAGAAATGTCTAAAAAAGGACATATAGCAAAGTATCATTTTGAAGACATGCTGGGTGAAAGCCCTCTATTCTTAGAATGCTTAAATAAAGCAAAAAAAATAGCAGGCATCGATAAACCGACTCTAATTATTGGTGAAAGCGGAACAGGAAAAGAATTATTTGCCCAGTCTATCCACAATGCTTCTCCACGGAAACGCTTTCCTTTTGTAGCAATGAACTGTGCTGCAATTCCAGCTACCCTATTAGAAAGTGAACTTTTTGGCTATGAAGAAGGTTCTTTTACAGGAGCTAAGAAAGGTGGAAAAACCGGATTATTCCAAATGGCTCATAAGGGTACACTTTTTTTGGATGAAATCGGAGATATGTCATTACCCACACAAGCAAAGCTTCTTCGAGTTCTCGAGGAAAAAGAAATTATGAAACTTGGAAGTGGTGAAATCATTAAAGTAGATGTACGTATTATAGCAGCTACCAATCGTGACTTAAATCAATTAGTCGAAGAAGGCTCCTTCCGATTGGATTTATATTATCGCTTAAATACGCTAATTATTCAAATTCCACCATTACGCAAAAGAATTAGCGATATTCTAATTCTTATTAAAAATTTTTTAGCACAAGAAAATATGGAATATATCACATTTGATAAAAGCGTTATCTCATTTCTCTTACATTATGAATGGAAGGGAAACATTAGAGAGCTAAAAAATTGTGTAGATTATGCCGCTAATATTTCAGATGGTCATGTGATGATGAAACACTTACCTGACTATATCCATACTAACTATGACTCTTGCTTTTCGAAAAAAAATACAATGCAAGATCAAATATATCAATGGAATTCACACGATAAAACTATTATTATTAATGTTCTCTCACTTATAAAAAATAATAACATAGGCCGTCGTGTCATTCTATCTAGTTTGATTGAAAATGGAATAACTATCTCCGAATATAAGCTGCGTATTTTATTGAAGCAATTAAGCATTCAGAACTACGTTTACTTTGGAAAAGGAAGAAAGGGCTGTACCATTACAAAAGATGGTGAAAACTTATTGACTCTTTTACGTTTAAACCTTCCTATTGAATCTCCTGAAACACCTAGTGCTTCTATTTAAAGTAAATAAAAAAACCATCTTGTAAAATGTTTCCCTTTAAAAGGATTCATCTAAAAGATGGTTTTTATTACTTTATAAACTATTTTACACTATCAAACTCAGCCAATACTTCTTCATTAGGTTTTGTACATAAGCTAACCGCTACTATACAAAGAGAAGCAATGATAAATCCTGGTATGATTTCGTAGATGTTAAACATCCCACCAATTTGAGCAATATTCTTTAAATAATACCATAATAAATCACTGATACCTCCTGCAATCATACCAACGATTGCACCCTGCACAGTCATTCGCCTCCAAAACAATGAAAATAGAATTAATGGTCCGAAGGCAGCTCCAAAGCCTCCCCAAGCGCACGATACCAATCCAAATACCGAACTATTTGGATTTAATGCTAGCAAGATCGCAATCGCTGCTACAACAATTACCGTAAATCGGCTCATCCAAACCATCGTCATTTCATCCATCTTCTTCTTGGAAATCAAACTATAAAGGTCTGAAGAAACCGAAGATGCCGTGACCAAAAGCTGTGAGCTTGCAGTACTCATAATTGCTGCTAAAATGGCAATCAATAAAAGACCAGAGATTACATCATTAAACATAAAATTGATCATATCCATGTAAATGGTTTCTCCATCTGCTAAATTTGGCATATACGCTTTTCCGATTAATCCAATAAATACAGCTGCACTTAAAGTAATGATAACCCATATCATTGCAACCACTCTTGATTTTTTTATTTGTTCCGGAGATTCAATCGCCATAAAGCGAACCAAAATATGCGGCTGACCAAAATAGCCAAGCCCCCAACCTAACGCAGAGGCCAATAGCAAAGTATCAATGCTTCCATTGCTCATTGGGAATATACCCAATGAATCTGGCGTCAACTCAGAAAGGCGAATCGCTACCTGTGAGATACCACCCATATCCGAGCATGCCATAATCGGGACAATAATTAAAGCAAAAAACATAATCGTACCTTGAACGGTATCTGCCCAGCACACTGCAGAAAATCCGCCAAAAGCTGTGTAGGACAAAATTATCAGTGCTCCAATAATTAATCCTACAGTATACGGCAATCCAAATACCGTTGAAAATAACTTCGCTCCCGCAGAAAATTGAGCTGCAGTATAAATCAAGAAAAAAATAACGGTAAAAATAGCAGATAGTGCTCGCAAAATATGTTTTTTATCTCGAAAACGATTTTCAAAAAAATCAGGAAGAGTGATAGAATCGTTTGATACCTCTGTATACTTTCTTAATTTCTTCGCTACAAAAAGCCAGTTTAAATAAGTACCCAGCGCCAATCCAATTGCTGTCCAGATAGCTTCCGATGTTCCTTGGTAGATAACATACGCAAGACCAGGTAATCCGATTAATAGCCATCCGCTCATATCAGATGCCTGTGCTGACATTGCGGTTACCCAACTATTCAGCTTTCTTCCTCCCAAAGCATAATCAGACATATTTTTCGTTTTATTATAGAAAATAACACCAATGAGTGCCTGACTAATTAAGTAAATGGCAAAGATAACTGCTATGGTTATCAAAAAAAATCACTCCTTTTTTTTATTCAGGGCTTTAATCTGCCGCTGAACTGATTTTTTTCACCCTCTTTTCCAGATGAGAACGATCCATCCAAATCTGAGCTTGGCAAGTCAGGCATTTCAAACGAAAATCCATGCCTGCTCGCATCACCTCAAACGTGTTCCCACCACAAGGATGAGGTTTTTTTAACTCCAACCGATCTCCCACATTTATCTTTAGCGGCATTGTCTTCCACCTCCATAAATCGAGCGAACGCTTATTTCTTTTCAATCTTATCGATACCCATATAAGGACGCAACGCCTCAGGGATCATGACAGAACCATCAGCCTGCTGATAGTTTTCCAAAATTGCTGCTACTGTTCTGCCAACAGCTAAGCCAGATCCATTCAATGTGTGAACAAATTCCGGTTTTTCCTTTGGACCTCTGCGAAAACGAATGTTTGCTCTTCTTGCCTGGAAACTTTCAAAGTTACTGCAAGAAGAAATCTCTACATATCTTCCATAGCTTGGCATCCAAACCTCAATGTCATAAGTTTCTGCGGAAGAAAAGCCCAAATCACCCGTAGATAAACGTACCACACGATAAGGAATTTCCAGCTTTTGAAGAATGGCTTCTGCTGCTGCAAGTAAAGAATCCAATTCTTTATAAGACTCTTCTGGTTTACAGAACTTTACCAGCTCAACTTTATTGAACTGATGCTGACGAATCAATCCTCTTGTATCTCTTCCGGCAGATCCTGCTTCTTTACGGAAGCAAGGTGTGTATGCTGTATAATAAACTGGAAGCTCTTCTGCATCCATTATTTCTTGAGCACGTAAATTCGTAACTGGAACCTCTGCAGTCGGAATTAAGAAAAAGTCCTTCGCCGGAACGTAAAACATATCATCCTCAAATTTTGGAAGCTGACCAGTACCTGTCATTGCATCACGATTTACCATAAAAGGTGGTAAAATTTCAGTAAAACCATGTTCACCTGTGTGTAAATCCAACATAAAGTTAATAACCGAACGTTCCAGACGTGCACCTAAGCCCTTATATACTGTAAAACGAGTTCCAGAAATTTTTGAAGCTCTTTCAAAATCCAAAATATCCAAGTCACTTCCTACATCCCAGTGTGCTTTTTGTTCAAAATCAAAGTTTCTTGGTTCGCCCCATTTTTTAATCTCAAGATTTGCAGAATCATCTTCTCCAATTGGGCAAAGCTCACATGGTGTATTCGGAATATTTAAAAGTGTATTTCTCAGTTCTGCTTCAATTTCGCTCACCTGTGTATCCAAATTCTTAATATTTTCGGAAAGTACTTTCATTTGTGCCATCAACTCTGTCGTATCTTGTCCTTCCTTCTTAAGCTTTGGAATTTGTTTGGAATCCTGGTTCTGTTTATTTTTCATCGCTTCCACTTCAGCAAGTACACTTCTTCTTTTCTCGTCCAGTTCAAGTACCTTGCTTAATCCAAAATCCCCATGACCTCTGGATTCCACTGCTTTTTTTACAGCTTCATAGTCTTCTCTGATTCGTTTAATATCTAACATTTTGGTTCTCCTCTCAGGGCAAAATCTGTCCTATTTTTTCATATTATTACGTTACATGACGTTATTAAAACAAATTCTTTTTATAAGCAACGTAAGCATCAATTAATGCTTTTTCTTTTTCCTGCATTTCTAACTGCAAGTCCGAAGCTAACTGATAATCACCCTCATCCAAGGCATTCTTAATACGGGTAAGCAAGGATTTTTCTCGAATGCTGTCTTTTGCTAAATAAATACGCATCAGCTGAATTTCCTGCCAGTTTTTATCATCCAAATCAGTAGAATCTTCCGGGGTATGGCATTTTTTACATTCACGAACAACATCCATAGTATTTGGAATAATACGATTGTGAAGTTCTGTTGCCCACTGTGCTATCGTAGCCTCCTTATAAGATTCTAAGCTTAGTGGTTCCATAACTCCATTTCGCATTAAAACCTTTAACTTTTCCGGATAACGGTCAAAAGCACAAATGTTTTCCCAAACGGTTGCGGGTGCTTTTCCAAAATATTTGTTTCTTTCTACTTCTGTATAATCCTCAAATACATCTTTTTCGCTACGATAAACTCTCTCTTTTTCTAAATAAAACACTTCTTCATCATGTTCCTTAGAAATTGCTTCTTCCAACTCCTTTGGAGTTTTCCCAGCCAAAAGAACTTCCTTAATTCCATCAAGCATTGCCATAAATCCCGATGCCAGTACCAAATAGGTATTGCTCTTAGGATTTGGTGCTCGAAGCTCAAAACGAGTCGAAAGCGGATTGTTTGCATCTCGAACGAGTCCAACCAAAACCGTTCGATTTCTGGATGGATTTTTTGCAGAGTGGCCAAGAGAAGTCACAATACAAATCGGTGCTTCAAATCCCGGTTTTAAACGATTTAATGCATCGTTTGTTGAAGTAACAAACGGATTCATAATCTCATAGTTTTTCAAAATACCCATAAGACCGCCGAATCCGATCGGGCTCATAAAATCTTTGTGCATGTCAAGCGGTGCAAATAAGTTGATTACTTTTCCATTTTTTAATCTAGCAGCCACACCCATATGAGTATGTTCTCCGTTACCTGCAACACCATCCATTGGTTTCGCCATGAATGTAACCTCTAGTCCATATAAACGGAAAACATCCTTTACAATATATTTTACTTGATTTTCATTATCGGCTGCCTGCAAAGCAGAGCTATACTTCCAGTCAATTTCAAGCTGTTCCATAACATGATCAAACTCTCCGGAATTTCCAAGCTTTGCTTTAACACCACCAACCTCCTTGTGACCCATTTCCACTTCAAATCCATATTTGTCCAACATTAATAAGGATTTTTCCAACGCCGTTCTCACCGGACCAATGGTTCGTTTCCAATATTGCTCTTTTAAAACCTGTGATGTAGAAAGCTGTTCACGATCCGCTTTATCATCCGGTGTTTTCACCCAAAATTCTAATTCTGTAGCTGCAGTCAGCAGTATTTCATCAATGTCGTCAACGCTATCTGCTTCCAAATACTCAAATACATAAGGATTTTGTCTGAGCATTTCCATTAACTCTTTTTTAAATGTTTTAACAGCATCTCTTAAAATGACACGCGAACCTACTTCCGCAGTATCATTGTGTATCAGAAAAGACGGAACACGCAATGTGCCTACCGGTAAACCTGTTTTTTTATCCAAATGATATAAGTTATAATCTACATACCAATTGACTTCTGTATCGGGGATTATATCTACCTTAGCATTATTCAAAGCAGCAATTTTCGGTAAAACTACACTGGAACCGTCTGTTTGCACACCCTGCGCCAAAAACTTCTCCATATCTTCAATAAATAGATCCACCGGAATTTTCTCATCCGTATCGTGTCCGCCGATATCCAAACCAACGAGTGATACAAATTGTACTTCCGGATGTGCCTTTAATATATTTGTAATCTCTTTTACGCTATGCTTCGCAGCTGGTATGTTAAACAACATTTTGTCCAGTTCCATAAATCGCTCTCCCTCCTATATTGGTTTTTTGTATACTTTTATTCAATTCTTGATTCTAAAATATTATTATACCTTGAAAATACACCCTTTGCCAAGCTTTTTGTATGAAAATTCACTAATTGTAGCGACCATTTCTTTACATAAGACAAAAGCACTGCTTTATAACCAGTGCTCTTGTGTATTTATCTTCTGATTTATAATACTCTAGAATTAATCAACAGTGGAAGCGTTTTGCTCCGGCTTCTCTGCTGTTGCTCCGGTTGGATTGAGTAAAGTCAAATATTTCTCCAATTCCTTTAAATATTCTCCATATGCAGCCCAATCACCATTTTTCTGCGCATTAAGTGCTTTATTAAATGCGTCATTCGCATAAATTGCTATATCAGCGTTGGACAGTTCATTGGTATTGATATCACTTCCAATTTCCTCACCATCTGTGCTTGGTGTATTGGAACTCAAAGGTGCACCGGCGCCTTCTCCAAACATGTTATTCAAGGCCTGTGCCAACGTTGGCTCATAAGCAATTCGGTCACCATAATATACGATAACACGTTTTACTTCCGGTAAGCTGTTATTTGAGGCTTCCAAATAAACCGGTTCTACATACATGATTGAGTTTTCAATTGGAATAACAAACATATTTCCACGACTATACGTAGAACCTGCTGTACTCCATAAAGAAAATTCTTTTGAAATTGTAGTATCCTGGTCAATTTGAGCTTCAATCTGACGAGGTCCATAAATGACACGATCTTTCGGAAGCTGATACAGGATCAAATCACCATATTTTTCACCATCATTTCTAGCCATAAGCAATCCCGTCATATTTTGTTTTCCGTTCGGCGTGTAAGGAATGGAATTAATAAATTCTACCTTGTCTTCACCTGGAATCTTCATAACATAATAGGTTGGCTCCATTGGTGTTTCTTCAGTGCCAAATACTTCATTTGCAATTGCCCATAAATCTTCGCTCTGATAGAAAACATTTACATCGCTCATGTGATACTTCTTATAAACATTCGCTTGAATATTAAACAAGAAATTCGGATAACGAATATGAGACTGTAAGCTTTCCGGCATTTGGTCAAAGTTCTTAAACAGATTTGGATATATTTTAGCCAAAGTATTCGCTATTGGGTCTTCATCATCTACCAGATAGAAATTAGCATCTCCATTATAAGCATCAATTACAACCTTAACAGAATTTCGAATGTAATTTGCTCTGGATTCATCCGAGAATGGTTCAGAATATGGATAATAGGAACTTGCTGTATATGCGTCCAGAATCCAATAAAGTTTTCCATCTACTGTCACAATATAAGGGTCTTTATCATATGCAAGGAATGGTGCGATTTTTTGAACTCGATTCTTAATATTTCGGTTAATGATAATTTTGGAATTGTTATCAATATTTCCGGAAACTAAAATCTTTAGGTTTTGTTCACGAATTGCAAACAAAATACGATTCATTAAATTTAACTTAATTCCTGCATTACCTTCATAGGTCGCATACTTATTCTTAGTTCCAGATGGATAATCAAATTCCTTTTCCGTCGTATTAGTAATAATATAGTTATTTGTTTTTTCACCAAAATAGATTTCTGGTCTTGCAATCTGAATCTCATTTACATCTGAAACTGGAGGAATGCTGTCAATTAGCATATCAGGCTGCCCGCTGGCAGTTACTTTATCAACACGTGATAATGTAATACCGTAACCATGCGTATATTTAATATGCTTTGTCAGCCACTGTTCACCAATCTTAGCTTCGTCAATTTCACGCGCTGATAAGAAGGTCTGTGTATATTCCCCATTCACCATATATCGGTCAACATCTACATTATTAAATGTATAATAAGAACGGATGCTCTGCGTTTGATTATAAAACTGTTCAACAGGACTAAAATCATTAATACGAATATTGGAAATCGTTCCCATATTGTTTAAAATATCATCCTTTGTTAAGGTATTTGTAGCTGGGAATTCTTTGATTTCAATGTCTTGTAAATCATACGCCCTCTGCGTAAATGCAATGTTATTCTCTAAATATTTGCTTTCTTTATTAATTTCATCTGGAGATACAATCGCATATTGTACAAGTCCGGCAACAGCCGTACCGCCAATGGAAATAACAATCATAAGTGCGGGTATCATGAGCATCTTTTTGTAATTCCGATTTTTCAAACCCATGACAAAGAAAATTGCCGCCAATACAGATAAACCCATCAGCAAACGATAAATCAGCAATGTAACATTAATATCCGTAAATCCGGCACCATAAAGCAATCCGGTTTGTGAATACAATAAACTAAACTGTTTGATCAATAAATTCGTTCCAATCATTAAAAAGAAGACAACTCCCATTATAGAAATTTGCTTCGAAGCAATGGATAGAAGCTGATTAAAATTATTTTTATCAAATTGTTTCTTTGGTTTTCTGTTTCCGAATTTACCGTTAATTACTTGACCAAACATGTCTCCAAATGGTCCAAAATTATCAAAGTTTCCGGTAAATCTTCGTGTACCGTCATCCTCTTGTGTAAAAGGCTGCGGTTCTTCTTCGTCGAACATCTTTGGCTTACGCATTCCTAACAGAATAAAGTAGAATAACAGCGTAACAACAAAAAATGCAACAACTAACCCTAAAGCAATTTGATTTAACTGTGCAAGAAACTCCATTTTAAATACATAAAAGGAAATATCCCGATTAAAAATAGGATCAGCTAAACCAAACGAAGTGCTGTTTTGATACTGTAATATTTGAAACCATAGCTTTGTAACGGTGGATAAAGTAACCAACAAACCGAATATAGCACTAAGTCCCAATACAATTCGGTTGAGGGCCTTTTCTTCAGCTGCTGTATAACCATCAATCTTTACTTTCTTGTAATATGCTTTTTTCAAAGATTTGAGATATAAAAACGTTAAGATTGTTAAAATAACAAACGTAGGAACACCTATTTTTAACTGTGTAAATAATTGTGTGAAAAATACACTGGTATATCCCATTTCTTTAAACCACAAATAATCAATTCCAAACCGGATTAACGTTCCAAATCCAGCAATCAAAGTCATCAAAACGATGACAACGATCCCAACTCCCAATCTGTTTTTCTTCAAGTAATCACCTCATTCTTTTCTACTACATCGATAATAGCTTCTGCAAAGAATCAACTGCTTCCTCCGGAAGCGCATCTCTTCCTCCTTTCAAATCATTCAATGAATCCAGGTATTTAATACGATTTTCTATGCTACCTCTCAGTAACTCCTTATAGGCTCTGCTGGAAAAATTCAATTCAAACCCTTCCACTTCCATAGTACTCATACCTTTAAATCTTCCAAATGACTTCATTTCTGCGTTTTGATCTACAATTTTTTCAATAATACTAATTGTTACCTCTTTTGGAATTTTTTTATCTAAGAAATATCCTGTGTTTAAAATATAGCATTCCACTCCTCTATTTTCAAAGAGTGCCTTGAATTTATAATAATCCTCTTTTAATGCATAAGTTCGGAAAGGATTTGCGTAGGGTTCAAAAACTAATTTATTTCGATCCACACCACGCAATACCTTTTCAGCGGTACTTCGTTTCGTTGCTAAGCAAGCACCCATTACCGATGCCAGGGTCGGATCCTCCAGTTTAATAACCGGCGGCAGCGAATTATCTTTCATCAGCCATATAATTGTATTAATAGGTTCCTCTAATTTATCTACTCGGTTTGATGCCCAAAGTTTTGATTTAATCGCCCGGCCATTTCCATTTCGAATGTCTTCTGTTACAAGGACTAATTTACCATCTGCATCAATGGTAGCACCACAATTCTGAACGGTAATTAAAAATTGATTGTCCTTTGAAGTCAATGGATAATCCTGTGTTTTATCAAAATAAGAAGGTTCCAGCGCTACAGTAGACCCATTTTCCGTAGATATAATGTAAGCATCGTCATGTAATACGGTTACTTCGTATTTTCCATTGTGCTTTGCATGGGTCAATGTTGATTTTCCCGAACCCGAAAGTCCGAATACTCCCATTACATGCGTTTTGCCATCTGGACGAATCATTCGCTTTAATCCCCCATGACAAGCTGCATAGCCATTTCGGTTTGCAATTCCCCAAGCTAAAGTCAAAGTTCCTTTTTTATGTTCACCAAAATAACGAAGCCCTAAAATCGCTGCGCAATTGTGTTCAGGATCAAAGTAAGCAAGTCCATTTGGAAAACGTTCATCTTGCCAATCCGGATCAGATAATATAAAAATATCCGGTTCATTACCGATTACTTTAGAATCCTTATACATTTGATTGTAAAAAGAATTCATATATTGGAAATTTAATAGCCAGTTATATAAAGTATTTTCATAAGTTTGTGGTACCAATAGATTTGCTTTAACCATAAAATCTTCGTTCAATCCAATATAAGCTTTTGAATGAAGCATGGTCTTATATCTGGTTTTATATACTGCTTCCCTTAAAACAGCTGCAATATCTGCTTCCAAAATACCTTTTTCGCCTAGTATGACTCGAGCCCCTGCGAATCTTCCTACCGTTTCCCCATCATTGAATAACAATATCTTTGCATTTTCCGGTAATCCTAATTTTTCCGGTTCATATACAGGCATGTCTGTTACAATTGTGCCGGGTGCTTCCTTAGCTAATTGGTAAGCTTCTTTTAAATCTAAAATACTTTTTACATTGTTTCCATAAAAAGCGGTTTCAATTGTGGTTCTTGATTGAGAAAAGGCTACATTACCTGTGCCAATTTTCTCACGTTTAAAGTTTGAGTTAGTTGCCATTTCGTTTTTTAATTTAGCTCCTTTTCATAGTACTTATAATATAATGTATCCAACTACAGATAATTTACGATCTTCATTTGTTTATCAATTGGTTCCAAATAATAAATCCAATCATGTGAAATAACACTTTCTTTTCCGTTTTCTTTCTTGATTATTTTTTCCTCTGTAAAAACATAAAAACCAACCGATCCTTTTCGAATTTCTCCAATGGAGAAACTTTCAAAAATCTCAGAAATCTTACCAACCTTTGAAAAAGTGCTTACCTTATTATAAGCTTTACTGTTGGGTTTTAATAAATCAAGAATCGCTTTGTCTCCATTGTTGACATAATCGATCCACTGTGAATTAAATGCAATTAATGTACCGACAACAGCTTGATCGTAATAAACGGTTTTACCATTTTCATCTGTATACCAAATATTATTGTCAATTGACGTAGATTTATTTAAATCATCAATCCCATAATTATGAGATGCATCAAATACCAAGGCATCTGCTTTACTAATAATCTGAATGTTTTTATTTAGGCTGATTTGACTTTCTATTAGTGCTGTTTTATCGCTCATAGGTACAGGATTTGCCGCTTCCGGCTCTTCTTCTAATGCATCCTTTTCTTGGTTCACTGTAGAATCACCATTTTCAGTTTCTTTATTATCGGTTGGGTTTTTCTCTGCTTTGAAAATTCCTCCGATCCCTTCGGCTGCACTATCAAATACTTTTACAATTTTTGATTGTACATTATAAATTGCCTCTGCAGCTGCAGTTTGCGGAAAAAAGAACTGTATGCCTAGTGCTATAATTTCAATAATTAAAACAGCTGCAATGATACCCAAAGCAACTTTAGGCCCGTTTATTTTCTTTTCTTCTTCCATACCAAAGGTATTTTTCTGCCAAAATTCCGTTAAATCATCTTGGGATAATGTATTATTTAAATCAGAGGTATTTTCCTTTTTATCTTCATCCTCTTTTTCTAACATGTCTTCTGCGCTATTTTCTTGAATAATATCTTCCTTTGCAATATTTTCTTGAATAATATCTTCCTTATTTAAAGCAGAAGTAAGTGCTTCATTTTTCTCTTCAACTGCTTTTGAAATAGTTGCAGGATCCATTGAAATGGTTTGCCGCGTAACCGTCTCTGATTTTCCATTTGCCTTAACCTCAACCGTTACTAATACTTCCGTATTCGGACCCACTACCGTTTCATTTGAATTTGAAACCAATTTCTTTTCTTCCAATTCATCTTTTGCCGCAATATCTTCAGGTTCTTCGACAAAGAAACTTGCACGTGCAGCCATCATCTCATCTAAATGATTAACATGTGCCGCTAGCTTCGCTTCCATTTCTGAATCAAGAAGCTCTTCTGGCTCCTTCTCCTCCAACTCCGAATGTATTATTGAAGTATTGCTGCATGCCTTTTTTATATCTTTTAGATTTATCGGCTTTGTGTCCACCTCATCTCTTTCCTCTTTTTTAATCTCTAGAGATTGTGTAACAGCTTGTTTTGAAGAATCTAAATCATTCATCACATTGGTTATTTGACTTTCTTTTAAAGAAGGACGTTCCATATTCTTTTTTTGTATCTTTTCATATTCTCGATCTAACAGTTGCTGAAACTCTTCGTTTTTTTTGCTGAATGTAAAAAACTTGTCCATATCACTAACTTCGCCAGCCGGTATCTTGTCCTCAGATATCGTATTATAGTCTTGTGTGGGAACTTCTGTATGGAACATCGCGTCAGGTAAATCCTCAAAGCTAGATACTTTAATTTCTTCTTTAAAAGAAGCCTTTTTTGGAATTTCCCATATAATTTTCTCTTCCTCTTCAATCTGATTTTGCGCTTTACCATTCTCACTTGACTGGTTAGGATTTTCTACATTTAAAACTTCTTCCTTTTTTGTTTCTTTTTCTTCTAGACTATTTAAATTCCATTTGAAATTGATATCCTCTGTTTTTCGAGGTTGTGGAAACTCATAAATATTCCAAGTAAATTCTTCATGCTTAGATTCCAAAGAATCGGAAGACGTCGTCTGTGATTCTGCTTCTTCAATTTTCGTTCCACATACTTTGCAAAACAAGTCCGTAGAGTTGATTTCCGTTCCGCACATCTTACAATACATGCTTTTTATTCCTCCATTCCAAAATTGCGAGTTACTGATTTAATTAGAATGATATGGCAATCCGAAAAGTAATTTCCGGGAAATATTTTTAAAAATAATTATACAATCATAGTATAATACACAAACCTTGCAATAGCAATGTATTCTTCCTTTTCATTTTACTACAAAACCTTATATTACGCATAAAAAAAGAGCGAAAAATCTTTTTAGATTTTCGCTCTTTTTTTGTCGGCCCTCCGACAATGACATAAGATTGATTAACTAATGATTAGCGACTGCAGTTATTTATATCAGTTGCGTCATTAATTCTGCTTGTAGCATTAGAACGCTTTGATTTACTAGACTTTCTGCTGTTCACATCATTGGTGGTTCTTGTGTCATTCATACGATCTTTCTCATTGAATCTGTTTGTGTCATTTCTCATTTTCAATCCCTCCTCTACATAAAGTATTTTGTGCAAACTCCATAATACTATGTCAGGGAAATTGCGGAATATAGAAAAAATATTTAACAAAATTACTAATTTTTTTAAAAAAGTTTAAAAACCAATTTATTATTTTTATTATTTGCTTTTTCACTGGAAATACTATTATTAAAATAACCAATAAAAAAAATTTTGATTTTATATAAGTATACTTAATTTATTTTTTTAACAAAAAACAATTGACAAGCCCCATGTATGATGCTAAAATAATTCTTGCGTCGGAAACAAAACGATGTGCATCATTAGCTCAGTTGGTAGAGCACCTGACTCTTAATCAGGGTGTCCACGGTTCGAGCCCGTGATGGTGTACCAAGAGAAAAACCTACAACTTTAACGGTTGTAGGTTTTTTCGTTTTTGTCTTTTTAATTTTAAAAAATAATCAGTGATTTTCTATTTTAATCCCAATGCAAGATAACAAAATTCTTTAATACCAATCAGCAATGCATCTTCATCAAAGTCAAATTTTGGATGATGTGCCAAGTAAGTAAATCCTTTTTCTTTGTTACCAGAACCAATCCATAAAAACGAAGCTGGGATTTTTTGTGCAAAGTAAGCAAAATCTTCTGCTCCCATTGTTGCTTCCGGAATACGAAATGTATTTTCTTTTCCCACGGCCTGCAACGTTAATTCCTCGGCATAAGTGGTTGCATCCGTATTATTTACAAGTACAGGAATGCCACGCAGCACTTCCAATCGATAGTTTGCTCCAAAACCTTCACAGATACCTTTTAAGATTTTTTCAATGTTTTCCAATATATATCCTCGTGTTTTTTCTGTTTGACAACGAATGGTACCAGAAATCATAGCAGTTTCCGCAACAATGTTTTTTGCCGAACCGGAATTAAATATGCCAATGGAACATACCGCCGGGTCAAACGGATCTTTCTTTCTGGACATAAAACTTTCAATTGCCGCCACAAATTTCGCCCCTATGGATAATGCATCTACGGTTTTATGAGGTTGCCCTGCATGCCCACCTTTTCCAATGATTTTAATATCAAATTCATCTGTAGATGACATTAAGCTTCCATATCTTACGCCAACCTTTCCAATTTCAAAATCATTAAAAAGATGTAAACCAAAAATATATTGAATCTTTTCAGCAAAACCCTGCTTTTCCAAATCGTTCATAATAATACGGGCACCGCCTAAATTCGGCCCTTCTTCTGCCGGTTGAAAAATCAAGAGTACATCCACAGGCAAAATTGCCCGATTGTTTTGTAAAATTTTTGCAGCTCCCAACAACATTGCTGTATGCCCATCATGACCACATGCATGCATTCTATTAGAATAAATTGATTTATAAGGAACTTCATTTTCCTCCTGTAAGCACAGCGCGTCCATGTCTGCTCTTAATGCAATCATTCGACTGCTATCGCAGCATTTTATTAATCCCAACACACCAACCTTACTTTGGATTAACTCAATGCCTTCTTTTGTGAGTATATGCCTTACCTTTTTTTCAGTGTTTTCGGTATCAAATCCAATCTCCGGATGCATATGAAAATATCTTCGATTTGCAATAACTTCCTCTCGTATGGATTGGATTTGCTTGTTTAAAACATCACTCAATTCGCAACCAATCTTTTCGATATTCATCAGCTTCTGCCTCCTTACATTGGACCATAATTCATTGCAATTGCTCCAAATATAAACGCGATTTGAATCAGAAATCCAATAAATAAGAAAGGAGTTACCCATTTATAGTATTTATTTAATGGAATTTTTGCCATAGCACACGCAATTACCATAAAGCTGGTTGGCCATAGCAAATTCGAGAATCCATCTCCGAACTGGAATATTAATACGGCTATTTGACGATTCATACCAATTAAATCTGCAATTGGTGTCATAATCGGCATAGAAACAGCTGCTTGACCTGAACCAGATGGTACCAAGAAATTCAGTAACGTCTGGAATACCAACATACCAACAGAACTTGCGTATAAGGATAAATTTTCTATCAAAGATACGCAGCCATGAATCAAGGTATCTATAATATTTCCTTTTGTAAGTATAACCAAAACTCCTCTTGCCACACCAACAATAATTGCAGAAAGTACACCTTTGGATAGACCTTCAACTAAAACAGTGGCTATTTTATTTGCTTTCCATCGATTAATAAGACCAACAACAAT
The DNA here is from genome assembly GCA_034927775.1 of Anaerovorax sp. Classification (GTDB taxonomy): domain Bacteria; phylum Bacillota; class Clostridia; order Peptostreptococcales; family Anaerovoracaceae; genus IOR16. The sequence continues at coordinate 24,189 of JAYFPL010000098.1, forward strand.
CGCAATCATCATAAAAATAGCGGCTACTTCATTGATATACCAGCCTTGGGTGATTAAACCCCATGCCATAACAGCAACTCCGATTAATAATGTTAAAAGGGATAGTTTCCGTGCTGTTGTCATTGGAGTATTCAAACGTTCTTCATCCACTATCATATCAGAATAATCAATGCCATAAGTTAAACTCTTAGAAGGATCTTTCTTTACCTTTGATGCATAAAGCAAAACATAAATAATTGTATAGAGCGTCATGACTGCTAATATTAAGACACGATATCCTAATCCGGAAAACATCGGAAGCTCTGCAATTGTTTGTGCCACTCCTACCGTAAATGGATTAACCGTAGCTGATGCAAACCCAATACCCACCGGTACGACGGAAATAGCCACACCAACCATAGCGTCATATCCCAATGCCATACTTACCGCTACAAAAATCGGAATAAACGCAATAATTTCTTCATAGGACATTGTACCGGTCGATGCCCAAACAGCTAGAATTATCATAACAATAACAATGATTGAGGTAGCGTACCTTGGATGATTTTGTGTTTTTCTTACCATTAAAGCAATGGCTGCATCAATGGCACCTGTTTTTTCTAATAAATACAAACTTGAAAATGCACAGAATATTAAAAACGTAATGTTTGCAGCTTGAATCAATCCTTCTTCTAAACATACAAACATTTGGAACAATCCGACAGGAGTTTTATCTAAATAGTGGAAACTGGCAGGGTCGATAATCATCCTCCCTGTTGCTTCATCCATTACGCGATCGTATGCTCCTGCGGGAACAATCCATGTACAAATTGCAGAGATCGCAAGAACTACCAGTAAAATAACTAATATATGAGGAAATTCTTTTTGCTCTTTCACTTTCGGTTGTGTTACATTTTTCATTATGCTTCCTCCCTTTTTATAAAATAATTCCTATTATATGCATACTTACACGTCTGTAATTTATGCATACCTTTGTTATTACATCGATGCTTGCATTTAGAATAAACTATTGACTTACTCTAATGTCAATTGTATTTTTCAAACTTTTCTAAATTATTTTTCTTTTGATATAGCCGAATATTTATCACACTTTTAAATTTTTAATTGTAACAAAATAAATTAATAAAAATATACTAATTATCGTGTAATAAAAAATACCTTCCCATATCTTTTAAAAATCATTTAAGAAGAGGTCAATCATGCATTTTCTCTCAATTTTTTTATTTGCGCTTTCTTCCGATATTGACAGCTTTATTGTCGGAATGGCGTATGGAATCAAAAAAACACAAATATCTGGAAAAGACACATTACTTATCAGCTTTATTACGTTTATTGGTACAATTTTATCTATGGCTTTGGGAAAAAGTCTTTTAAATTATATTCCTATTCAGTCAGCTGGCTTATTCGGTGGTACACTTATTATTTGTATGGGAATCTATTATATTTTTGTTTTTTTTCAGAATTATATAAAAGAAAGAAAAAAATCGGAAATATCAAAAGAACAAATGCTTGAAGCAAATTTTAATGCAACAAGTAAGCTAGACAAAAAAATGCAAAAAGAAAAACCGTCATATAAAATAAGCCATAAAGAATCAGTGATATTGGGAATCACACTTTCTGTGAATAATATGGGATTAGGCATCGGTGCAAGTATTACCGGACTAAATATATTTTTCACCTCTATCGCTGCTTTTGTATGCAGCTTCTTCTTTTTATATCTAGGAAATAAAATTGGAAACAGCCGAGTACTACAAACAATCAGCAGATATGCAGAACCACTATCCGGCTTAATTATTATTGGGTTGGGAATACTTGAAATATATATTTAATCGGCAATGGGTGCCCATATTTCATAATAGTCAACACTTTGCTTCCGATTATTGCGAACGGATGCAACGCGCAGTAAAACGTCATCAACTAGTTTTAAATTATGCTTTAGAATATACTCTCGTACTTTTAAAAAATCATCATAATTTACATTTGTATAACAACGAGCAACCGAATAAACACATTTCCTTGGAGGAATAATGCGGAATCTATTTTGAGGAAAATTCTTTCTTTTACTCAGTCCCTCATCATCAATCATTGTAATTGCATAAGTAAACAGCTTATTACGATCATCTCCCGATAAAGTATACTCTGTAAATTGATTTGATAAAAACAGTTCCTTTTTACACACAAATGTAAAGATCGGCACATGTGCTTTCTGAAGCCCAGAATATTCATACATGGTGTCCATCATTGATGTTTCAACATCCTTATAAAGTAAAGTGGGACTTTCCTTCACAAAAATCTCGCCCATATTTTGTATTACATTGCTAAAACTTTTCTGATAATCACTTACCATAATCTTTAAATTGATTAACTCTTCAATTTTATCTTCCAGAATCTTTTCCTGTAGCTGCATCATTGCCTCTGCACGTTCAATGGAACTCTCATTAATAAGAACACGAATATCTTCTAATGAAAGATTAATTTTTCGAAGCCGCATCACATAATCCAAACAAATCAAATCCTCTCGGCTGTAGATGCGGTAATTGTTTCGTTTATTTTTCTTAGGGGATAGGATACCAACTTTATCATAAAGCCGTATAGTATCTCTGCTAACGCCAAAAAAGGTAGCTACTTCATTTACATAATACTCACTTTTCATATCCTTTTCTCCGTTCTTTTATTTTTTTTATTATACCATCCTACCCGCGAACGTTGGTAGAAGTATTTATTTGCAAGTATAAAAAACAAAAACTGAATTTAGCCATAATATTTGGCTAAATTCAGTTTTTGTTTGAAATGGTGTCGGAAAATATTTACTTATTTTTCTTACCAAGATAAGCCTCTTGAATTGTTTCATCTTTTAATAAACTAGCAGCGCTTCCCTGTGCTGTAATTTTTCCCTGTTCTAAAACATAAGCTTTATCTGCAATGGACAATGCTTTAAAGGCATTTTGTTCTACTAAAAGAATGGTTTTCCCCATCGCTTTAATTTCTAAAATAATTTCAAAAATAGTATTAATTAAAAGCGGTGCAAGTCCTAAAGACGGTTCGTCTAAAAGTATCAATTCAGGAGCAGACATCAAGCCTCTTCCCATAGCCAACATCTGCTGTTCACCTCCAGAAAGTGTACCAGCAATTTGCTTTTCTCTTTCCTTTAAACGAGGAAACAGCTCATATACACGTTCAAAGTCCTCTTGAATTTTTTTCATATCATTTCGCAAATAGGCACCCATTTTTAGATTTTCGTGAACCGTTAAATTTGCAAAAATAACTCGACCTTCGGGGACCTGACAGATTCCTGATTTTACAACCTTATGGGCATGATGCGGAAGCGTTTTATTCTCATATTCAATCAGTCCATTGTATTTTATAATACCGCTGATTGCGTTCAAGAGGGAAGACTTCCCCGCACCGTTACTACCTATAATTGTTACAATTTGACCCTGTTGTACGTCAATGGAAACACCTCTCAGTGCATGGATGCCGCCATAATATACATTTAAATCTTCCACTTTAAGCATGCGCGTCATCCTCCTTTCCAAGATAAGCCTCAACAACCCTTTTATCATCTTGAATTTCTGCCGGGGTACCTTGTGCCAATGCTTTTCCGAAATTTAATACAAAGATTCGATCACAAAGACCCATAATTAAATCCATATGATGTTCAATTATCAAAACAGTTAAGTCAAATTCATCACGAATTTGACGAATTAGTTCCATTAAGTGAATGGTTTCCTCAGGATTCATACCTGCTGCAGGTTCATCCAAAAGCAGAAGCTTTGGTTCAAGAGCCAAAGCTCTTGCAATCTCGAGCTTTCTTTGCATTCCATATGGGAGATTAGAGGCGACCATATCTCGTACCTCCCAAAGACCCATTAGCTTTAATAACGATTCTGTTTTTTCATGGAGCTTTCTTTCTTGATTTTGATAATTTTTCCCATATCTAAAAAGAACCGTATCAAGAATTTTATAGTTTGCCAGTTTATGACAAGCTGTCAAAACGTTATCATACGCTGATAATTTTTTAAACAATCGAATGTTCTGAAACGTTCGTGTAATTCCACAATCTGCAATCTGGTAAGGCTGTTTTCCTTTCAGATTATTTCCTTCAAATAAAATTTCTCCTTCCGTTAAAGAATAAACAGCTGTTATCAAATTGAATATGGTTGTCTTTCCTGCACCATTTGGTCCGATTAAACCAAATATTTCTCCTTTTTCAATTTCAAAGCTGACATCTCCTACGGCGGTTAATCCTCCGAACTGCTTTGTTACATTCTTAAGAGATAGAACTGCTGTCATTTTCAGCACCTCCTCTTCTGTTCACAAACCATCTATAAATTGCCTTGAGATTTAATTCTTTTCCACCCATAAGTCCCTGTGGTCGAGTAATCATAATTAAAATAACGGCAGCACCATATACTACTAATCTCCACTGCGAGAAGCTGCGCAGCATTTCCGGAAGGAAGGTTAATATTATGGCTCCTACCACACTTCCCGTAATGCTTCCAAGTCCTCCGAAAATAACAATGATGGTCAATTCGGTTGATTTAATTAATTGGAACATGATTGGTTGAATGTATCCTAAATAATGTGCCATAAGTCCTCCGGCAACTCCGGCATACAATGCACTAACGGCTAATGACGTCATTTTATATCGAAATACATTAATACCAATGGCTTGCGATGCCAGTTCTTCTTCTCTTATCGCTACCATATTCCGTCCATGTCTGGAACGGATTAAAAATACCATAGCTACAATGGCTAACACATTGATGAATACTACAATGGCTAAATACTGATTGTTTTCATAAGTCGGAATACCCGGTAAACCTCTTGAACCACCGAAATATTGTACGTTATCCAAAATCAAACGCGTTGCCTCACCAAACCCCAGCGTCGCAATACAGAAATAATCTCCCTTAAGATTTAAGGTTAGACGACCAATGATAAAACTAACTAACATAGAAACCACTCCGCCTACCAGTAATGCCAAAAGCAGCGGCATATGAAACCGCATGGTCATGGTGGCTGCCGTATAGGCTCCGATTGCCATAAAACCGGCGTGCCCGAAGGAGAAAAGCCCGGTAAAACCTGTCAATAACGACAGCCCCAAAACCGTTAGTAGGTTGATCCCTGTTAAAATCAGAATTCCTGATATGTAATACCAACTAAACATTTACGCCACCTCCTATGCTTTATCTTCTGTAGCTTTGCCCATAAGTCCGGTAGGCCTTACTACAAGAATGAGAATCAGTAACGCAAACGCAATCAAATCCCTATAAGTAGAATACCCTGCTACAGATGCAAAGGTCTCAATCAATCCCAACAATATGGAACCAACGACTGCTCCCGGTAAGCTTCCAAGACCTCCAAAAACCGCAGCAATAAAGGATTTATTCGTTATAATTCCGATTTGCGGGTATACCGTATATTTCATGCCGAAGAGCATTCCTGCTACACCGGCTAGCATTCCGCCTAAAATAAAAATAACAAAAATAATCCAATCTACATTTACACCCATAAATGCGCTTCCTTTAGCGCTGTAGGATGTCGCACGAATGGCCAATCCTACTTTTGTTTTTTCAATAATAAACATTAAAATTCCCAAACTAATGGCAGAAATAATAAACATTAATACATCAATTCGTCCTAGTGCAATGTCACCAAACATAAATGGCTTGCTATCAAAAATCTGAGGATATGTTCTAAATGTAGGTCCAATTGTGGCTACTACAAAATTTTCTAAGAAAATCGAAGCACCCATTGCTGAAATGATAAAATAAAGCCCAGGTGCATTTCTTCTACGAAGTGGGCTGTATGCAATTTTTTCTAATACAACCGCAATCAATCCAGCCCCAAATGCTGCAAAAACCAGAGCGGCTACAAAAGGAAGGGACAAAAGCGACAATGCATATAACCCGATGTAAGCACCCAGCATAATAACTCCACCATGTGCAAAGTTTGAAAAATTCATAATACTATAAACGAGTGAATAGCCAACAGCCATTAGAGCATAAACACTTCCAATTGATAGACCATTAATCACTTGTTGTAAAAAACTACTCAATTACATGACCCCCTATCGCATTTTAGAAAAAGTAAGGGCAGTCTAGCCGCCCTTACTCCATCTGCCTAACTAGTTTACTCCATACTTTTCTTGGAATACATAATTCTTATTTTCAATTTTTACGATAGCGGCTTCTTTTCCATCTGGATTATGTGTTTCCGGAGAAATCTTAATGTTTCCGGTTACACCCTTTACTTCTACTTCGCACAAAGCCTTAGAAATGGCATCAGAATCCGTAGTCGTGTTTGCTTTTTCAATCGCAGCTGTCAGAAGTAAGAATGCATCATTTACCATGTATCCGTTTAACTCTAAAACAGTTCCGTATTTTTCATCATAAGCATCTTGTAAAGGTTTTACTTCCGGATCATTGAAGTCTAAGTGGTTAACAAGGTAACTTCCTTCAATTGCATCACCAGCCATTTCCATTAACTGGTCAGAAGGCCATCCGTCGCCGCCCATGAATGTAGCTTCAATACCAAGTTCTCTTGCTTGATTTGCAGAAAGAGCTACTTCTTTATAATAATATGGCATTAAGATAACTTCTGGATCTGCAGCCTTAATTTTAGAAAGCTGTGGTCGGAAGTCAACGTCTCCGCTCTTAAATCCTTCTTTTGCTACAATGGTGCCTCCCTTTGCTTTGAATGTTTCTTCAAAGAACTGAGAGAATCCCTGGGAATAGTCACTTGCTACATCATAAAGGATAGCAGCCTTGGTATATCCTAATTTGTCTGCAGCATAGCCTGCACAAACGGCACCCTGATACGGGTCAATAAAGCAAATACGGAAATTATACGGCTTTACATTTCCTTCATCGTCTACAGTTACTTTTGGATTTGTTGCTACAGTAGCAATGTCAGCAACCTTAGCAGATTCCAATGCTGCAGAAATTGCCAATGCCTGACCACTCGCATTTGGTCCTAAAATAGCAACTACTTTATCCTGAGAAACCAAACGTTTTACTGCATTTACTGCCTCGTTTGCATCTCCACGGGTATCATAAGGTATCAACTCGATTTGTTTTCCTAAAATGCCGCCTTCCTCATTCTTTTGATCAATCAGCATTTGCAATGTTTGGGATTCACATTTACCCCATACCGCTTGGTCTCCCGTTAAGGAACCAATCCAACCGATTTTAATCGTGTCAGAACCAGAATCTGCACTTCCACCACTGCCACCGCAGCCGGTGAAGGTGAGAATGAGCACCAGGATGATGCTAACGAATACTGCTAACTTCCTTCTCATAGTTCAACCTCCTAAAAAATCTTTTGCTTACTCATATGTAGTTTTGACCCATGTCGAAAAAAACATAGAGCCTTAATATATTTTTAATTATATTTCCTTGCTTCAAAACGCTTCAAAAAAAATCAAAACAATTCGAAAAATAATTCCGAATTGTTTGAATAATCTAAATAGAAATTTAATTTGTTTAAGAATTCATTTCACTAAAGATTAAAAGCCCTTCTAAAAATTTATCCAAATTGGCTTTTCCTCCGCTATAATTCTGACCCCTTATAAATCCCATCTCCGCACGAATACTTTCAAAATCAAACACTAATTGTGAATAGCTTTGGAAAACTTCACTATAATAATCTTCGATTCCCATGTTAGCAATGTTTGTAAGTCCTTTTTTGACCGCTCGACGCATACGCTGTTTTACCATTTTTACATCTTCATTAATATCAGAACAATATAATGCAATGGTCTGACGATCATACGGCTTGCCCATAATTAGACATTCATCACAAATAGCTAAAATGTCTTTTGTACCACGTTCACCAAGCATTCCTAAAACACCCAAAAGATATTTAACGTCTTTTAAAGGGTCTTTTTTCACAGTTCTCGTACTTACCGCTGGGCTTTCCTGGAACATCCCCTTTATTCCAGATAACATTGCTTCCATCTGTATTTTTTCCGCTACCTTTTTGATTACATTTTCTACTTCAATGATATTAATTGGCTTATGAATAAAAAATTCTACCCCAGCCCGATAGGAGTCTGATATCATTTCCTTATTGGAAACCTGTGATATCATAATAAAATTAATGTTTGAACGCAGTTTTTTTACTTCAGAAACCAGACTGATTCCATCCTTGACAGGCATGAGTAAATCCACCAAAACAATATCGGGATTTAAAGCCACAATTTCTGCAAGTGCAACCTCTGCATCTGTCGAAAACCCAATCACTTCACCCAAATCCTTTTGTTCAATGATACGATTCAATATCTTTACGATACTGAGTACATCGTCTACAATATAATACTTCATGATTCTTCTCCTATAAACATCTCTTTGGGAATTTCGATACGAAACTTCGTATAAGCCCCTTCCTTAGACTGTACAAAAATAGTTCCATGAAATTTATCTTGAATTAGGTCTTTTACAAGGGTTAAACCAACCCCTCGACTAATATCACCTGTTTGTTTATCAAATTTAGTCGAATACCCCGGATCAAAAATGATATCCATATCCACTTCTTTAATACCGGGACCATTGTCTGAGATTTCAAAAATATAAACAGGAATTCCTTGTGAAGAATCTTCGCCGCAGGAAAAATCTCCATCTGCCGAGGTACCCTCTCGAATAAAAAGAAAGATCCTCCCTTTTTTTTGGTTTCCAATAGCATCCATGCTATTAATAACTAAATTACGCAATACCGACATTAAACTAAAATGATCTGCAACATAGAAATGAGCTTTTATTTGAAAGGAAAAAAATATATCTAGCTTATGCTCCCGAATTTGTTCATGAATGTCCATATCTAAAATTCGTACAATGTCTTTGATGCTCATACCTTTCACATCAATGTCTGCAAGAAAATTGTCCTGCAGTCCCTTTATAACTCGAATGTAATCTTTTTTGATTTCATGAACATCCTTTGCTATGTCTAAACTTAGGCATCGCATCTCTTCCGGATACCCCTCTTTTTCAACCGTTCGATATAGCATAAATGCTTTTTGCATAACATCTTCAATTTCTACCATATTTTTTTTCATAAAATATACTTCAGCATTAAAAACCGATGCCATAACCATAAGTTTTTTATATCGAGTTTCATGCTCCTGATTGGCTAAAAAAGACTTATACCCATCAATGCTAATGACAATCGCTAATGAAACAAAAGTACGTACCCCTGCAATTACTGTTAACCCTTTAAAAATTCCCTCGCCAAAAAGCGGAAAACCAGTTCTCATAGTTAACTCCATAACATTGGATAAAAAATCACATAAAAAAATTGAAATAAAAAATCGAGTATAGGAATGCGATAAACGATAAAAAAATAAATAAAAGAAAATTCCATAAGAGAAGAAGAAAATCACATCCGGCCATACCATCGTCCATACTAAATGAAAATCATGTAAACTAAGAAATAACATAATCCCACGAAACGAAGGGGATGCAATTCCCGTTAGAATACCTGCTTTTACTGGATGCAATTCTTTAAATATGTAAAGAAAAATAGAAAACAGCAAGGGCGACATAGCTACAATAAATCCATCGGTAAAGAAATTAAAATAAATTTGAGAGCCAAGTGAAACGCCAAGAGCCATAATTAAGGCTTGCTTCCATCTTTTCATAACGCACCAAATCCTTTTTCTTTCGCACTAACTTTTATCATAATATTATAGCATTTATAAAAAGAAGACAAGTTCTATTTCTATAACAGAAAGTCGAAGCACACGGGAGTTAGGCTTCGACTTTCCTTTTATTATAATAGAATAATGGTGAACAATAATATTAACTAACTATCTTTTTTTCTACTACGTTATCATTTAAATGTGAATATTTCTTTTCTACAATCTCCAACCATAAATCTGCATCCTTAATACCACAATCTCTTGGATTAAAAACAGGATCAAGTCCCATTGATTTTTGTTTTTCATAATCTTTTAAGATTGATAATACCGGTTTTCTCAGCATAATTAAAGCAATTAGATTTAACCATGCCATTAATCCAACACCGATATCTGCCATATTCCAAGCAACTGCAGCACTCTTTACGCTTCCGAAAACAATCATACCGATTAAAACAAGTTTCATTACCAATGTAATGTATTTTAAATAGCGATTACCTTTAAATAAATAGGCTACGTTTGATTCCGTATAAAAACTAAACGATAAAAGTGTTGTGAATGCGAAGAAGAAAATCGCAATTGCAATAAACGCAGAACCAAACCCTGGAATTAACGTATCAATAGCTGCTTGTGTATAACCGGTACCAGCTTCTACGTTTGGAACATTATGAATAATAAAGTTATTATTCGGATCGACTACATTATAGCTTCCGGTAGATAAAATCATCAATGCCGTTGCAGTACATACAAATAAAGTATCAACGTAAACGGAGAAAGACTGTGCCAATCCTTGTTTTGCAGGATGAGAAACCTCTGCAGCAGCTGCAGCCTGTGCTCCGCTGCCCATACCGGCTTCACTGGAATATACACCTCTTTTTACACCCCACATAATGGTCCCGCCAAATACTCCACCAAATACAGCTTCTGCATTGAAGGCACATTTAAAAATTAATGCAAACATGGAAGGTACATTTTGGAAATTTACTCCTAAAATAACAATCGTTAATATAATATAAACAGCAGCCATAAAAGGAACAACCAATTCTGCAAATTTTCCGATACGCTTCATTCCACCAAATATAATGGATGCAAAGATTACGGCTACACAAATACCAGTAACTAGAGGATCGATACCAAATGCATTCTTTACAGAATCTGCAATGTTGAATGCCTGAATGGTTGGTCCTGTAAATCCATTTGCTATGATTGCTGCAATTGCAAACAAGATTGCAAAGAATTTTAATCCTGTTCCTTTTTGAATATAATATGCAGGACCACCTCGGTACTCACCACCGATTTCTTCCTTCCAAACCTGCCCTAGTACTGATTCTGCAAATGCAGCACCGGCACCTAAAAACGCAATAACCCACATCCAAAAAACAGCACCCGGGCCACCAAAGCAAATAGCAGTCGCAACGCCGGCGATGTTTCCAACTCCGATACGTCCACCCAATGCCATTGCAAAGCCCTGAAAAGATGATATACCGCTGTCAGAGCTTTTCCCTTGAAACAGCTGACTGAGCATATCCTTAATTAACCGTAATTGCGGGAACTTCATAAAAACAGAAAAATAAATACCGACGCCCATACAAAGTACAATGAATACCGTTCCCCACAAATAACCGCTTAACTTCCCAGTTATTGTTAATATGTCCATTTCTTTTCCTCCTTTAGCTTTTTTGTTGCTCTAAAAGTAACGTTTTACGTATTATAAAATTCATCAATCATTTTTCATCAAAAAAAATCAAAATCAAAACAGAATATTTTAAATATTTAAAACATACCAAGAGTTCCACAATAAGTAAAAACTCAACTCATTAAATTTATAAATATCTTGCTTACCCTCTTTATTTTTTAGAAAAACAGGTATATAATTTCATTGATGTGACGAGGCATAGCTCAGCTTGGTAGAGCGTTGCGTTCGGGACGCAAAGGCCACAGGTTCGACTCCTGCTGCCTCGACCAAAAAAACGCTAGTTGATATTCCATAAGAATAATAACTAGCGTTTTTTATTTATCGCAGTTTCTTTGCATAAATATTATTTATATATACTTTTTATATTATTTATTTTTGAATTTGGAGAGATTACTATGATTGAGCAAG
>JAYFPL010000198.1:0-4587 GCA_034927775.1 Anaerovorax sp.
ATTTGGATTTCTATTAGATACTTTTTGGGGTTATTCTCATTCCACGGACCTCTATGCACAATTTGCCGCATAGGGTTGGATATTCTATATTTACTGTTCTTTTGCAGCCATTCTGCAAAAGCGATATACGCTCCTGCTATATTTGAAAAATCACCATATACCATTGTACAAGCCATCATATGCACAGGCTCGGTAATACGAAAACAGAAAGGCTCTATGTTTGTTTGCATTTTACTTACAAGAACGCATAACTCAATATCAACATCTTGCTCCTTATACTCCGTATCGTGATAAATGGAAAAAGTATGATTTGCAAGTTCTATTTTCTGCTCTTTGGCAAAAGCAGAAAGTTCATTCCACAAATCGCCTTCGGAATAATATGTAGGGACAATCTTACGCAAGGAAAGAACTTGATACTCCGGTATTGACTTAATGGAAATGTTGTAATGAAGTTCACCTTTATTTCCTTGTATTTCATCTTTAGCAATTGCTATCTTCTGTAGCTTTTCCTGTTGGCTTTGTATGGTTTGCTCAATCTCTAAACGCTTTTTATCAAGGCTTTTAAGAAGTGAACAATCATCCATTTCAAGCGCAAGAGCGATATCGGTAACATGAAAGCCGCTGTCGCGCAAATACAGTATTCTATTTAAGCGTGGTATCTGCTCCACAGAATACAATCGGTGCCCTGTCCATTTATCGACTTCCGCCGGTTTCAAAAGTTCTACCTCATCATAATAGCGAAGCATGCGGATTGAAATTTGTGTTAGCTTTGAAAATTCACCTATTTTGAACATCTTATCACCACTTCCTTTTATCACCACTTCCTGGTTACCTCTAATTATAAATATTGTATTTTATACTTCAATCTTTGATTGCAAAATCTCCCTAAACATTGCAACTGAATGAAGAAATTACACAGTAGGCAGAACAGGCAAAAAACATTGACAGGTTTATAAGCAAGGTACGAAAACATCTCGACTTGGACGAGCTGACGCTCACCATTCTAAATGATATGGTAAAGGCGGTTAATGTTCACGCTCCCGACAAGTCAATCGGACATAGGGAACAGCAGATTGACATTTTCTATAACCTTGTGAATATTACAATAATTCAAAGAAAAAGAGTCTCCAGTGAAGACTCTTTAATATTCCTATATTGGAATGTATCCCTTATTTAATTAAAATTTCTAAAATCAAATAAAAAAATATTTTACTAATAGCTACCATATATAAAGTTTATCCATTCACACGAACGTAGATTTGATAAGTTTGCCCTGCTAATTCACCTTGAATAATAGCTAAACCTTTTTTTATCCCAATAACTTGTCCATCACTGGAAACAGTAGCTACACTTTCATCCATTGAACTCCATATAACTTCACTGGGATTATCCGTTAAATATAGCTTGGCTTTTTCTCCTACTTTTAAATGTACAGCCAAACGTAATTCATCCGCAATTCCTTCTACTACCTTTACTGGTATGTATTCTTTAAATGTTCCATCGGTATTTTGAGCGTAAATATCTACTTCTCCGATTGCTACCGCTGTTACTTTTCCATTAGCGTCAACTGTGGCAACCGCTTCGTTGGTGGAACTCCATGTATAGTTCGTATTATTAGCTAAATTATAGGATGTGCTGAGTTGAACTTTTTCGCCTATGTTGAGTAAAGCGGATAGTTTTGGGGTAGTAGTTTGAGTAGCTACTTGGAGGGATTCCATAGAATTAAAATAATTGCCTTTATAGTCATCTCCTCCCATCATATATATTTTGTCATTTAATACTGCAATTCCACCACATTTACGCGCAATAATCATAGATGGTCCAGATTCCCATTTGTTTGTTTTAGTATCATAAACCTCTACAATATTCACCACATTTTTTTTACCATCTGTACCACCAATTACATATATTTTATCTCCAATTACCGCTGCATGCATATCACTTCTTGCAGTAGTCATCGATGCCCCCGTAGTCCATACATTTGTAGTGGTATCATAAATTTCAACAGTATTTTCGGTAGGAGTTGAAACGTTTTCACGACCACCTATCACATAAATTTTATTACCTACCGTACACGCGACCAATCCTTCTCTGGCTTTAGGCATAGTTGTCCCTTTTATCCAAGTATCTGTTTCTGTATTATAAACTTGAACAATTTCAGCATCATTAGTACTACTTTGCCCGCCAAATACATATATATTATTGTTTACGACCGCAGAAGCAGCGCCAACTCTTCTGCTAGGCATCTTGCTTCCAATACTCCAAGTATTCGATTCGACATCATATATCTTCAACTTAACGCTATCACTACGTCCATCCGATCCCGAAATAACATATATCTTATTTCCTACTACCGACGCAGTTGCGTAAACACTATTTTCAGGCATTTCAGCACCTAGCCCCCATTTTTTGGTTGTCTCATCGTAGATATTTAAAGTTCGTTCAGCATCTCTCTTGCTCATTCCCCCAAATACATATATCTTATTTCCAACTGATGCCGTAGAGACAATATTCATTTCTATTGGCATAGGTGCTTCTTTTTTCCAATCTTCTTCTGCTCCGAACGTACTAATACCGGACATACCCAGTACCATGCACAATGTCATAATAATTGCTATAAATCTTTTCACTTTTTTTCCTCCCTTGTATACCGTCTTTTGAACTGAATTTTGTAATATTTTATAATATTATCTCACTTTTTATCATAAAATAACATTCTATATTTCCATAATTTTCTAATATATAATATAAGTTTAAATAAAAAATTGCCGCCCCTTTCGAGACGGCATGAAATTCTACTACTTTTCCGCTACTTTGAACATTGACAGGTTTATAAGCAAGGTACGAAAACATCTCGACTTGGCTGACGCTCGCCATTCTAAATGATATGGGTAAAGGCGGTTAATGTAAAAAGAGTCTCCAGTGAAGACTCTTTAATATTCCGATATTGGAATGCATCCCTTATTTAATTAATATTTCTAAAATCAAATAGAAAAATATTCTATTAATAACTACCATATATAAAGTTTACCCATTCACACGAACGTAAATTTGATAAGTTTGCCCTGCTAATTCACCTTGAATAATAGCTAAACCTTTCTTTATTCCAGTAACTTGCCCATCACTGGAAACCGTAGCTACACTTTCATCCATTGAACTCCAGGTTACCTCACTGGAATCGTCCGTTAAGTATAGTTTAGCTTTTTCTCCTACTTTTAAATGTACCGCTAAACGTAATTCGTCCGCAATTCCTTCTACTACCCTAACTGGTATGTATTCTTTAAATGTACCATCAGAATTTTGAGCATAAATATCCGCTTCTCCGACTGCAACCGCTGTAACTTTTCCATTAGCATCAACTGTAGCGACTGCCTCGTTTGTGGAACTCCATGTATAGTTCGCATTATTAGCTAAATTATAAGATGTGCTGAGTTGAACAGTTTCGCCTATGTTGAGTAATACGGATAGTTTAGGAGTGGTGGTTTGAGCACCTACTTGGAGAGATTCAATAGTGTTTGATCTCCCCCCAATAAGATAAATTATTTCTCCAATTGTTACAGATTTGGATTCATTTCTTTCTCTAGGTAAAGGGGTCCCTACAGAGGATGTATTTGTTTCTGTATCATAAATCTCAACACTTTTTAAAAACTTGTTAGAAGGAGCATCGTATCCACCCATAAGATAAATTTTACTTCCAACTATTCCAGCGGCCGCATCACCTCTATATCCGGTAAAAGTCATCCCTGTTTTCCATGTATCCGTTTCTGTATTGTATATAGCTATGTCTGTAGTTTTTCTTTCGAAATTATTTGACAACACATAAATACAATTTTGTTTACTAACACCTTTAATATCACCTAATAAATTCGCCATAGAGGTTCCCTTACTCCATGTGTTTTTTTTGATATCATAAATGTCTACAGATGATTCTGTATTTGATACGATTCTGATTATGTATATTTTCCCGTTTATCTCCTTTGTTACAGCTTTTCGATCATACATGCTAAAAGGCATTGCTTT
Source organism: Anaerovorax sp. (assembly GCA_034927775.1). Classification (GTDB taxonomy): domain Bacteria; phylum Bacillota; class Clostridia; order Peptostreptococcales; family Anaerovoracaceae; genus IOR16. Next base: position 4,021 of record JAYFPL010000198.1, read on the forward strand.
TGCAGTTTCCCATATATTTGTTTCTGTATCATAAATCTCCATCACAGAACAAACTGTATCCTCACTCATTCCTCCTAATGCATAAATTTTTTGTCCATATACTGCTATGTCCATAAATCGTCTTGCTGTCGGCATTGGTTCACCTGATGTCCATTTTTTAGTCTTTAAATCGTAAATATCCACAGTATTGAGTGTATTATTAAATTCTGATTGTCCTCCTATTATATAAATTTTATCAGCTATTGCACAAACACTAAATCCAGTATTTTTCGATGGAATAACTGCTTCTCTTTTCCACTCCTCCTCTTCTGCCCCGAAAGCACCAATACTGGACATACCCAGCACCATACATAAAGTCATAATAATTGCTATAAATCGTTTCACTTCTTTTCCTCCCTTGTATACCGTCTTTTGACTGAATTTTGTAATATTTTATAATATTATCTCATATTATGGTTTGAATTAACATTCTATATTTCCATATATTTCTAATATATAATATAAGTTTAACTCAAAAACCGCCTTAAATGTACTGAACCCCAAATGTTAGACAGTTTAATTATGCAA
>JAYFPL010000102.1:0-12159 GCA_034927775.1 Anaerovorax sp.
GCCAGTCAAACGCGCTCCCAGCTGCGCCAATTCCCCAAATATTTCTTCTATTTAATAATATAGAAAACATTGCTCTTTTTGTCAAGGTTTCTTCCTTGAAGGAATTTACCTAATTTTGACTTTCTCTATTTAAGGTTTTTATCGTATTTATTCTTTCGTTATGGTAAAATATTTTTATAACAAGTTATATCCCACGGACAACCGTTTTTTCGTTGAAAGGAGACATTTCTTGCTTTTTATATTAACACTTATTCCATTTGTTGTTTCGTTTTTTCTAATACCGATTCACCGATATATTAAAACGAAACTAGGTTGGGTAGTACTCCCAGTCCCTATAATACTGTTTCTCTTTTATTTAGGAATGCTGCCACAGACTCTAGCGGGAAAAACCATATCGACACACCTATCTTGGATCCCAATATTAAACATTTCACTTTCCTTTGAAATCAATGGTCTTTCACTATTTTTCGCTCTTCTCATCAGCTTTGTAGGAATTTTGGTGATCCTATATTCCATATACTATTTATCCGATCGAGAACGGTTGGCTAATTTTTATGTCTTTCTTCTTTTGTTTATGGGAGCTATGTTGGGAGTTGTCACTTCCAATAATCTGATGCTTTTATATCTCTTCTGGGAACTGACAAGCATATCCAGTTTTCTTTTAATTGGTTTTTGGTTTGAGAAAGAACGCTCTTGTTATGGGGCACAAAAAGCCCTTCTCATTACCGTTTCAGGCGGATTTTGTATGTTGATTGCATTTCTTTTTCTTGGAAGTATAGCAGGTACTTTTGAAATTAACGAATTGTTAAATTCTTATGATTCGATACGTCAAAGTACCCTTTATCCTACCATTGCCATTTTACTGCTTATTGGAGCTTTTACAAAGTCTGCACAGGTACCATTTCATATTTGGCTTCCTTCTGCAATGGAAGCGCCAACACCAATTAGTTGTTATCTGCATTCTGCCACTATGGTAAAAGCAGGTATTTTCTTAATCGCACGATTCACTCCACTTTTGGGTGACACTATATTGTGGAATACTACAATAACCTTCGTAGGCCTTAGCTCTTTACTTTTTGGCTCTTTTATAGCACTTCGTCAAAAGGATTTAAAAGCTTTGCTTGCTTATTCCACAATCAGTCAATTAGGGCTGATCTTATGTTTGTTTGGTATAGGAACGGAAGCAGCGATCTTTGCCGGTCTGTTCCATCTCCTTAACCATTCCGCATTCAAAGGCAGTTTGTTTCTAATGACCGGAATGGTAGATCATGAAACCGGAACAAGAGATTTAACTCTATTACATGGTCTGGGTAAAGCAATGCCGTATACAGGAGCCATTGCTTTTATCGCTTCTTTCTCTATGGCTGGACTGCCGCCATTTTCAGGTTTTTTAAGCAAAGAATTATTTTTCGAAGCTGCTTCTGAAGCACCTTTACATGGACTTGCCTATTTAGGAAACTTTGCTTACATCATTCCAATTATTGCTGTTTTAGCAAGCCTATTTACGTTTGTGTACTCGCTCCATCTTTTTGGAACGGTCTTCCTAGGAAAAGAAGTATCTTCCGATACTCCGAAAAAACCTCATGAGGCCCCTATTGGAATGCTTGCGCCAACAATGTTCCTTGTTATATTGAACATACTTGTTTCTCTTTTCCCAAATAGAATCGCGCATACACTAATTGCTCCGGCAGCTTTGACCGTAAGCGGTTCTCTACCAGAAATCCATATTATGTTTTGGCATGGATTTACGGTCCCACTCATAATGACCATTGTCGTTGTAATTGGTGGTGCCATCCTTTACAGTCAATTGTTTACTTTGAAAAATAAATTAAATAAGCATCATTGTTCAGTCAATGCAAACCAGATTTATGACTCTTGTTTATATGCCTTGCCAAAAGTAACAGGACGTTTTACAAGTTTTTACATGACAGGCTCACTGACCAATTATCTTTCCTACATTATAATTGCATGTTTATTACTTGTAAGTTATCCTATTTTACATTATGGTTTTGTAACTGCCGTATCTACGAAAGATCTTGCGCATATCGAGCTAATTGAAGTTGTAATGATGATTGTCACCGCAACTGCGGCGATACTGGCAGCAAAAATGAAAAAGCGAGTCACTGCAATCCTTGCAATGGGTATTGTCGGTTATATGGTCGCTATGTTCTTCGTAATGTTTGGAGCACCCGATTTAGCATTAACTCAACTTTTGGTTGAAACCGTTACATTGATTTTATATGTATTGGTTTTAAAGCAATTTCCGCTTGGAATGGATCCAAATACACCAAACAATTCAAAAAAACAAACGATAAATATTCTTATTTCATTATGTGTAGGTCTAAGTGTTGCATTCCTAAGCTTTTTCTCTCACTCAAATCGATTATACGAATCGATTTCATGGTTTTATACGGCATTCAGCAAATCAAAGGGAGGCGGCAGCAATATTGTTAATGTAACTCTTGTAGATTTTCGTGGCTTAGATACTTTGGGAGAAATTACCGTTCTTTGCCTGGCCGCTTTAAGTATTTATGTTGTTCTTCACTTATTTACTGATAAAAACGGTACGGTACAAGCTATTTCGGATACCGCATATTTAGATGATGACATAACTTATTTAAAAGATTATACCGAAGCTTCTCCAGTGTCACTCATGCAAAAAAACTATCAAGAGGATAACGATCTTGTAATCCTTACCTTTTCAAAACCGGTTTCCTTTATAATTTTATTTGTTTCCATCTACTTACTGCTAGCTGGACACAATGCACCAGGCGGAGGTTTTATTGCAGGACTGATGACATCGTGTGCTCTACTGCTTATGTATATTACAATTGGAAAAGACTTTATGTCTCACATTCCATTTAAAGTAGGCTTATTCCTACCCTTAGGTCTTTCTATTGTTGGAGGCTGCGGTCTATTGTCCATTTATTTTCATAAACCATTTTTAACACAAACCTTTGGTCACATACTTCTCCCTTGGTTTGGAAAAATAGAACTTGCCAGCGCATTAATTTTTGACATTGGTGTTTATTTTGTAGTACTTGGAACAGTTATGTCGATTTTATTTAACATCGGCAAAACAGAATCATAGAAAGGAGGTTCTTATGGAATTACTTATCGCTTTATTAATCGGCATTTTATTTTCTGCCGGTACTTATATGATACTTTCAAGGAGACTTCTTCGAATCGTCTTCGGTACCTCCTTGCTTTCAAACGGAACCTTGCTGTTTCTGATGACTTCCGGAAAGCTTCAACGGGGTGAATCTCCGATTTTAGGAAAGCTCTCAACCATATATACAGATCCTTTACCACAAGCAATGATTTTAACAGCTATTGTTATCAGCTTTGCGACCACGGCATTTTGCTTGGTTCTCGCTTATCGAACGTATCAGGAAATTGGAAGCGATGATGTAGATGATCTTCTGGGAAAGGAGAATGACGATGACCACTAATCTTCCATTGCTCCCGGTTCTGATTCCTATGATTAGCGGAATCTTATTATTATTCTGCCGTAAAAATGTAATAGCACAACGATTTTTCAGTTTAATCAGCTGTACTTTGATGCTCTTTATATCGGTATTTTTACTGCTTAAAATTCACACTGAAGGTATCATGGTGTTCTGTGCAGGAGGCTGGTCCCCACCCTTTGGTATTGTATTTGTTGCTGATCTATTTTCCTGCATCGTTCTTTGCTTGAGTGCATTGTTGTTTTTTACAGGGCTTCTTTTTAGCTTTGAAACCATTGGGGAAGAACGTGAAAAGCATGATTTTTATGTTCTATGGCAGTTTTTAATGATGGGTATTAACGGTACCTTTTTAACAGGAGATTTATTTAATCTTTTTGTTTTCTTTGAAATTATGCTGCTGTCTTCTTATGCACTCTTAGTTCACGGGGCATCCAAAGCACAGCTTCGAGAAACTTTTAAATATCTTTTAATTAATATCATTTCATCTACAGTATTTTTGATTGCTCTTGGTGTGCTATATTCTATGCTGGGAACTATGAATATGGCGGATGCAGCACAAAAGGCGAGTACAATTGAAAATCAAGGGTTTTTCACAGTTATTGCAATGCTTCTTTTAACTGTATTCGGTATTAAAGCCGCTATGTTTCCTTTGTACTTTTGGCTTCCAAAAGTACATACAGTTGCAACCGCTTCAGTGAGCTCCATTTTTTCCGGTCTCGTGATTAAAGTAGGTGCTTATGCAATGATTCGTACCTTTACATTAATCTTTATCGGAGATACTACACATACACATCTCATTCTTATCATATTAGCCATTTTATCCATTTTCCTAGGTGTGTTCGGTGCGGTAAGTCAAATGAATTACAAGAGCATTTTAGCATATCACAGTATATCGCAAATAGGCTATATAATTTTAGGACTCGGTCTTTTTAGCGTCTCTTCGCTAACTGGCTCGATCTATTTTCTCTTTCACCATGGTGTCGTTAAAGGCTGCTTATTTTTAACGGCAGGTGTAACAGAAAAAATTACCGGTACAAGAGATTTAAAAAAGATGGGTGGTCTATTAGCATCACACCCTGCACTTGGGTGGACCTTTTTTATAGTCGCAATGTCACTTGCCGGTGTTCCACCGTTATCCGGTTTTTTTGCAAAATATATGATAGCTTTTTCAGCGGTACAGCAAGAAAACTATTGGGCACTTGGATGCGCCATTGGAGCAGGTATTCTAACTCTGTTCTCTATGATAAAGCTGTTTTTATATGTCTTTTGGGGAAAAGCTCCGCGCGAATATCTCCCTGCAGAAGGATTTCAATATGGAAGAGCGTTAATTCCTTGCTTCATTTTAGCAAGTGTATCTCTTCTCTTGGGTATCTTTGCCCAACCGATTTTTTCTCTTTGTAATGAGGCTGCAGAGCAATTAATGACACCACAAGCTTATATTGATATCGTACTAAATACGATTGGCGGCAGATAAGGAGGCACAATGGCAACACAAATTGTATTAAATTTAGGTTTAGCAGGTATATGGTTATTCCTCAGCGATTCTCCTTCGCTTGGAAGCTTTGTCTTTGGGTATTTACTGGGTGCATTTTTTTTATCTGCTTTTTATTCTCAAACACAAAAACAATTTTATCTAAGAAAAATCTGGAGAGCTTTTGTACTCTTTATTGTATTTTGCAAAGAAGTAATTATTGCTAATCTTTCTGTGCTTCGCTATGTTTGCCTTCCATTATCTCATTTAAATCCAGGAATTGTAGCGCTTAACATTGATCTTAGAACGAATTTTGAAATTGTACTCCTTGCAAATATGATTACATTAACACCCGGTACTCTAACTGTAGAAATTGCTCCGGAAGGAAACATTTTATACATCCACATGTTAGACTGTGCAGATGCTCCAAGGGTGCTTTCCCACATTGAAAAAGAATTTGTAAATCGTATCAAGGAGGTCGTTGGCTATGATTAATTTTTTACAAGACTATCCAGTCATTAATTTAGTGGTTAATATTGTTTTGATTTTAATTTCTATATCTTTAGTCATTAATTTAGTTACAGTTGTCACTGGAAAGACACTTGCAGATCGTGTTGTCGGACTTGACGCACTCGGTACGCAAACACTGGCTTTGATTATCTTATATGCGTTTAAGCATGGTACGGCCTATTATATGGATGCTGTTTTAATCATTTCCATTTTAGGCTTTGTAGCGATGGTTGTTTGGAGTAAATATATGCAGAAAGGAAATGTACTTTATCCATTAAGACAATATCCGAAAGAGTCAAAAAATTCCAATGGAATTGTACATTCTAAAAGAAAAGACGAGTATGTTTAAGTATGCATATGTGCGATATTCTTTGGCAATTTTTTATCTGTGCGTTTCTGCTTATCGGTGCTGTTTTTTGTTTTGGAGGCAGTGTTGGTCTTTTACGTTTTCCGGATATTTTTTGCCGTATGCAAGCATTATCAAAACCTGTAACGCTTGGAATTTTTAATTTAATTGTTGCTTACATTCTCTTTCTTTATTATACAGATTTAGGTTTTTCACTTAAAGGAATTTTAGCCATTGTATTTTTAATGATTACGGTGCCGCTCGGGTCACACATGATGGTAAAAGCTTCGTATCGCAGCGGTGTTCCTATGTGGAAGGATTCAATGGTGGATGAACTCAACGAGAACAATAAAGATCTAAAATAAATTAATAAATCTAACGAGTATTGTATGAAAAAAGACGGTCAAATGAACCGTCTTATTTTTTTCTCTCTATTAAAGTATTATCGCTGGGGTACAACTTCAAGCCAATATCCATCGGGATCTTCAATAAAATAAACACCAAATTTAGGATTTTCAAAACAAACAACTCCCATTCCCTTATGCTTGGCCAAAGCGGCTTCATAATCGTCGGTTAAAAACCCCATATGAATTTCATTATCCCCAAGATTGTACGGTTCTGTACGTTCCTTCAACCACGTTAGTTCTATCTGATGGGTTGCATTTTCATTGGCAATAAACGATAGGATGTACTTCCCTTCATCGTCTGTAATACGTCTTACTTCTTTCATATCCAAGGCCTGTTCATAAAATCGTAACGAACGTTCCAAGTCTAAAACATTGATACAATTATGGGTTAACGTAAATTTCATACATATTTCCTCCTGCTTGTAATTGACTTATTTTACACCTTCTTAAGCAATTTTACCAGTTCTTTTTTATAATAAAGCTTATTTCCATACTCCATCACAAAAGCAATGGATTCTTTCGCTTCTTCTTTTCTCCCAGTTTTAATCAAAATATCTGCTATGTAATACTGCATAGCTACCTTTTGAAATAAATACTGTGCTGGATTGTTCTTAAAATAAGTTTGCACAAAATCCAGGTCCAATTCTGCACGTCGAGTATGGAGTTCCTCCAACCGCAAAATAACGTCTAGATACATTGCATCTTTTTTGCTGCAATGCGCTCTTAACTCTCTAATCTCTCCGATTAAGGCCGCCCTTTTTTGTTCCCAGCAAAACTGGCTGTATGCATTAAGTAGATTATTATAATAAATGGCTCGATACACAATTTTCATATGAGAAGGATTTTCTATCTGATTTGATATTGAAATTGCCTCTTGTGGTTCCCCTGCAAGAATCATACACTGTGCCAGAGCGATTAATAATTGATTTTTCGAACGTTTGGGCAAAATTCTCCAATTCTTTCGATAATGATCGATTACAACATATTGTAAATAAGGATCGCACTTTTCATAAAGTGGAATTTGAAATTTCTTCTGATTTTTTTTAACAAATTGTAAAACAATTAACAAAATAGCAAGTTCAACAATGATATAAACTTGTGAACTATATAATTTTACGCTAATAAGGATCGCAAAAAGAGCAACAATCAAGACTACAAACTTTTGAAATATAAATTTTTTTGCCAAACGAACTCCAAGTTCTTCAACCGCTTTTAATTCTCTTTGAATATCTTCATTCATTGTATCTTCTCCTTTCACAGGTAAATTATATAAAAAAAGGCGACCGTAAATACGATCGCCATATGGAAACAAATTAACGTTTGCTGAACTGAGAAGCTTTTCTTGCCTTCTTAAGTCCGTATTTCTTTCTTTCCTTCATTCTTGGGTCTCTAGTTAAGAATCCTGCAGATTTCAAAGCAGGTCTGTGTGCAATGTCTGCCACACAAAGCGCTCTGGAGATACCGTGTCTTAATGCACCAGCTTGACCTGTAAATCCACCACCTCTTACAGTAGCGATTACATCAAACTGACCTTCAACGCCAGCAACCTGTAACGGTCTTCTAACTTCTCTCTTAACGATTTCCATTCCAAAATAATCTTCAAGAGGTTTTTTGTTTACTGTGATATTACCTTTGCCAGGGATCAATCGAACTCTAGCAACAGATGATTTTCTTCTGCCTGTTCCGCAGTACTGCATTTTTGCCATTTCTGATTCCTCCCTTTATTAATAGTTCCAGATTTCTGGTTTCTGAGCTGCATGATTATGTTCCGGACCTGCATATACCTTAAGCTTCTTGTACATTTCACGTCCAAGAGGACCCTTTGGCATCATGCCCTTCACTGCATGACGGATAATTTCTTCTGGTTTTCTTGCCTGTAACTTTTCAAAAGTTAATTCACGAAGACCACCTGGGAATCCAGTATGTCTCTTGTAAATTTTTTCTTTTCTTTTCTTTCCAGTTACTTCTACCTTTTCCGCATTAATAACGATGACATAATCACCAGTATCTACGTGCGGTGTATAGATTGGCTTTCTCTTACCTCTTAAAATGGAAGCAACTTCTGTAGCTAAACGACCAAGAGTTTTTCCCTCTGCATCGATTACATACCACTTTCTTTCCACTTCCTGAGGCTTTGCGATAAATGATTTCATTTTTTACCTCCTTACCTACTAAGATTGTTCTAACAATCGTGTTCGGTTTCACTGCAATAACGTTTCGGCCACGGCCGGTTAATCCAGCCTGTACCTTATGTTAAAAACCCTCGGTAGAAGGGCTTTTTACACGATAATAATGTGTTTTTACGCACAATGCATGAGTATTATATTATGTTTTTAGATTTAAGTCAATAAAAATATTTTAACTTGAAACATTCTTATTCTTTCTTTTTCTTTGTTTTTAAAGGATTTAGTCCTAAAATAGGTTCTTTATCCTCTTCTTTATTATATAAAAATTTGCGAATTGCAAAAATCCCTGCAATTGCAGCAACTGCGAAAAAATTTTCTATCATTGTTGTGTGATCTACAATCATTTGACGAGCAATTGCAAATAGCAAAACTTCTAGAACTGCTCCATGGGAATGTTCCATGAGCATCTTGATAAATTCCAAACCGATAACCAGCCAAAGTATGCTTCCCAAAATAGAATTTATCTGACCTGAACTTAATTGCCCAAATTCAAATACATTAAATCGTTCAACCAATAAAATTGTCTCTATGACAATTGCCAATAAGATGATGATGGAAATAATTCCTTCAAGAAGACTGCATAAATAAAAAATCAGGTTTGCCATTTTACCCATATTCTGCTTTATTTTTTCCATATTCATTCACCACCTTATTGTATAATATAGACAATTCATCTCTTATTCATTCTTTAAGCTTTCTAAAGCACTCAAATTCATAGCGCGACGTGCCGGATGGTATCCGGAAACCACACCGATTGTCGTGGAAAATCCCAACGATCCTAAGGCAACCCACCACGGAATAATTGAAACAGTGGATCCCATGCCTCCGCCGATGCTTCCTAAAATACTGCTCATTACGCCCAAGAGTACGGTATTCATTAAAAACGACAAAATATAGCTTAAAATTAAACCAGTGACACCACCTAGAAATCCAATCATCGCTGCTTCCAACAAGAACATTTTTTTAATGTCCTTTAAGTTTGCACCAATTACTTTCATTACGCCGATTTCCTTCGTACGTTCGTAAATAGACATAATCATGGTGTTTGTAATTCCAAGTGCCGCTACCAAAAGCGAAATAGCACCAATTCCGCCCAAAATTCCCTGAATCATACGAGCGGTATCCTGCATAGATTTCAGCCAATCATTTAAACTATCTGTTTGAAAACCCATTCCTCGTATGGTTTCACTCACAGCTTCTACATCGTTAATGTCGCCAACATAAACCATGGCTCTATCATACCCTTGTGATTTATAGCTTATATTCTCTTTTCTTGCCTTTTTTAAATCTTTCTGAATTTGTTCCAAGCTTTCCAAACTCATATAAGCACTCCAAGCGGACTCATCATTTGGATTTTCTAAAATTCCTACTCCTTTGGCCTTATACTCTGTATAGTTGATTTTCTCTTCGTCCGGAGAATGCTGTCTTTTCTGACCATAATCTGAATCACCTGTAATCATCAATTTATTAGTAATGACATCCACCTGCGGCTCACCACCCCAAGCAAAATCTTGTGTTTTCTTAGGATTATAAAACCATGAAGGAATCTGATTACCAAATACCACAGCATATTTATCGCCCGGCTGCAAAAGCCGACCCTCTTGAACATCATATCCAAACTTCTGCATAACCTCCGGTCGGATGCCAATCACTTCTGATTGTGCCACATACTTTCCAATGGCAAATGTCAAGTATTCCGAAATGGTTGGTGAAGCAGCATCCACTCCTTCGATACGTTCAATTTCTGCAATGGTTTTATTGTCAAGCACCGCCGGTTTATCAGAACCCGTACCTGATCCATAGGATCTCATACCTCCGCCGGAACGAACATTAACCAGGTGCAGGTTCCCATAGCTTGCAATCTCTTCTTGGAAGCTGACAGACAAACCAAATCCAATGGACAGCATGACCACAATGGCACAAGTTCCAACAACTACACCTATAATTGCTAATAGGGTTCTGGTTCTCCGCCGCAACAAGTTCCTGCCGCATAAGCTGATTAAATCCCAATTACTCATCGATTTCCATCTCCTGATGCAGCTTCTTTTGTCTTCGTTTCTTCCAGAATATAAATCCTCCGATTCCAATTACCACTGCTGCTCCGATTCCGATTGGAACCCATAGTTTTTTCTTCTCCGGTTCTTCAGGCATCATATCCATCTCGTCAAACGGCATTTCTTCCATAACCTGAAATTCAAACGGCTTTTCAAATGTCAGTTCCTGTCCTGATGCATCCTCATATATAAAGGTAATCGTTCCAGCCATCGGCCCTGCTTGTCTTGGAATGAAAGAGAAGTCAAAGGAATCGCTTTTCCCGCCTTCCATGTTTCCAACATAATATAAATTGGATTCCATTGTATCAAAATCGCCGCTGACATCCACTCTTAAATTATTAAGGACTGTTTTACCCATATTATAGAACTTAACAGAACTTCCTGTCTGCATTGCCGCATAAAGCTCTGGCGGTGCGATAATATCATCAATTACCAATCTTGCTTCCTGCATAACCGGTATAGATATAACATCCTTGGAACTAAAAGCGTTTCCGGATAAATCCTCATAGCTCATTTCTACAGTCAACATCGAAGTTTTTTGTTCCGCATCTCTTTTCGCTGTCATATGTAAAGATTGCGCAGCCCGTTTTTTGGCTTTAATTTCATCTACGTAAAAAGAATTGCTACTTTTCACCGGAATAAAGGTTCCGTCGTCAGAAGTAACCGTTACCTTAACGTTCTGTAAATCATGACTTTTGTTAGTATTATAAAGGCCTAGTGCCAATACAAATTCATCACCAGCTTGTACATACGAACCACCATAATCGTAAGATTCTACCATAAGCTGCGGTGTTTTCGAGCTTCCTCCGGCATTCTTAACAAGCGTGCCTGCAAATTGAGAAATTGCGCTTCCTTCTTTCCCAGACATTGGCTCAACCGTGATTTTAAAGGAATAATATTTTTCCGTAGTTTTGTCAGGACAAACCATCGTTATACTATAGTTCTGTGTACTATTTTTTTCTAGTTTTTTCAAAGAAAAAAGATTTTTCGATTTATTTACAATTCCCTCAGGCATCTCAACAGAAACTTTTAAATCACTAACACTAGTAGTGCCTTGGTTCTTCACTCCGAATGATAGAGTAAAATCTTCGCCTCCAAGTACCTGATTTGGAATCGATACATCAGATATATTGATATTATCCGTTGAATAGGTGCCACCACCTGCAATCACAGGAATATAAAATGTTTTTTTCAAACTCTGTGAAGAGTTCTTCATATCTGCACCTGAAATATTCACATCAATTGGATAATTTTTGCTTTCCATGTTTGAATCTACGGTTAAAGGAAATTTTGCGGTATAACGGCTTCCGATTGTAATATAGCCAGCATTTACTGAGCTTGCCGAATTATACGGTGTAATCCCCTCCGGTAAAGTCAAACTGACTTCGGTATTTTTTACATACGTATTCCCTCGGTTAAATAATTCGACTGTCAATACATTATCAGATCCGGCAAGCAAACCATCCGAATGCTTTGTATTGCATTCTATATCAAAGCTAACCAAATAATCTCCTGTATAGCCAGAACTCGGTACCGAGGTTTTGTCATATACCTCAAAATCATCATTAAAGGATTGTGAAGCCACTACTGTACTTCCATTATATAAGGTCACTGTTAAATTACTGTCTCCGACCTCTGCAGAATTACGAACGCTTACCTTAAAGTTCAAGCTATATGCTTTTCCTGCGAGTACTGTAATCTTGCTTCCAGTAATTTCT
>JAYFPL010000107.1:0-7951 GCA_034927775.1 Anaerovorax sp.
ACACATATTATCAGTTGGAGATGCGTGGTAAAAGATACGGTGCCGGGTTGTTGAAATTACAAAGATATGATGTTGAGGCATTGACCTTTCCTAAGTATACAGATATTTCGGATGACGATAAAGAGGAACTGGAAAGATTAAGTCATGCACTGTTGGAAAGAGCGGATGCATCAATCATTGATGAAATCACAACTGTGGTATCGAAGTATAGTACTGTCGGTTGTGACGAAATAACAAAGAGATATTTCGCTACGAAATCAAACCGATTGGAGGTTAAGTGAAATGGGAATAAATGTCGTTAGCTTGTTCTCTGGTGGCGGAGGCCTTGACTTGGGATTTGTAGCAGAGGGTTATAATGTTATATGGGCAATTGACAACAACAAAAATGCTACAGAAACCTATAAGGTCAACCTCGGTGACCATATTATATGTGCAGATATTAATCAAGTTGATATTAGCAAAATTCCTCATGCAGATGTAGTCATTGGTGGACCACCATGTCAATCCTTTTCGTTAGCCGGAAACAGAAATGTAGAAGATGAACGTGGACAGCTTGTATGGAAATATATTCATATCATTGAGCAGGTGAAGCCTAAAGCGTTTGTTTTTGAAAATGTCACAGGATTGCTATCCGCAAAGAATTCTCAAGGCGAAAAAATAATAGAGTTATTAAAAATCGCTTTTAGAGAAATTGGGTATACCATTGAACAGCAAGTGATGAATGCTGCTGACTATGGTATACCACAGCGCCGCAAAAGAGTAATTATTGTTGGATTGAAAGACAATAAATTCAAATTTCCACAACCAACACACTCTGAGGATGGAAAGTTTTTAAAGCGTTATGTAAGTGTAGAAGAGGCACTTGGTGATTTGCCAGATGCTATTTCGGACGAGAATGGCGTGGTGAAATACAGTACTCCTGCACAAAATGAATATCAGGAATATATAAGAAGAAACGTGGAAATCACGGAACATTTCATTCCTAAAATGAGTGAATTGGACGAATATATAGTGAGTCATGTTAAGCCTGGCGGAAATTATATGGATATCCCGGCAGATGTTAATTCAAGTAGAATTAGGAGATTACAAAAGGATGGTGGGCATACCACTTGTTATGGAAGGCTTTTGCCAGATAAACCTTCGTATACAATAAATACTTATTTTAACCGTCCAAATGTGGGTTGCAATATTCACTATAGGGCAAATAGATTAATTACAGTAAGGGAAGCACTGAGACTACAATCTTTCCCGGATGACTACAAGATTGTTTCAAGTAGTAAACAAGGAAGGAATCTTATTGTTGGTAATGCAGTACCACCAATGCTTGCAGGCGTAATTGCTCGTGAGCTAAGAAAATACTTAGAGGAGGCGTAGGTATATGTGGATATCATATTCAGATTCAGAAGTTAATCGTTTCCATCCTATATGTGAACGTGCATTAAATTATGCACTGCGAATTATAGGAAAAGAAACGCAGTATAGAGTGTTGCACCATCAGTATACAGGCGCACTTGAGATGGACTATGTGGTGCAGAATATAGTCACAGGTAAATACTTGTGTGTTGTTGAAGTGAAAAGAACTCCGGCTGATGTGCATAGTGCAAGATATCAATTTCAGGCAATGTCTTATGTGCAGATGAATGCAGACCAGTCAGAAAAGCCGTTTTATATTTTGACTAATTTAGAGTATGCTTTTTCATTTAGATATGACGCCAACAGACCTCGTGTATTTCAGCAGATGCTTGAGCCAGGTCTCTCTCACATAGGACGATTTGACGTAGATGAAGAAGATGAGTTTGTAGAAAAACTTGCAAGATATTTTAGTGAGCGCCTTGCTGACTATACGAACAATACGTATGAATATTTGGTTACCCTGGAAGAGTTTGCAGCTCATATGGAGCAAATAAAAGAGGAGCCCAAGAGATGGAAAACGCACCTTGCTGTTCTTCTTTATGAGTATATAAGAGGTGCATTTACATTCATTAACAGAAATGAGTTAAGGGATATTAGACTTTTTAGGAACGATGTGTCAAGAATCTGTGATGAGGCTGCACGTGTAAATTTTAAGGATATTTTCAACTATTCCGATGAGTCTTTTGAAAGCACCGTGAATATCCCAAATGACACGTTGGTTGATTTGTATGATTTTGGAAATCAGAATGTTAATGGTGATTCTGTTGCAGGTATTCTTCATTCTATCGTGTCTGCTGGACATGAACATGATGGAGAAGTTCCGACAGATTTGGAATTGGCAAGAATTGTGGCTGAATTAGCAAAGTATAGCAGTGGCGAATTATCAGACAGAGATTTAGTATGTGACCCCGCAGCAGGAAGTGGAAACCTGATAAGTGCTGCAATTCCCACATATAATTTGGCACCAACACAGATTGTTGTTAATGATGTAAACAGCAAGTTGCTTGAATTGCTATCTTTGAGAATTGGTCTGAATTACGCAAACACCATAAGTCTACAAAATTCTCCGGCCATTTATAATCGTAATATTTCGGAAGTGGAACCATTGTTTTTTAATGATGTTAAGGTGGTAGTAATGAATCCACCTTTCTCTGCGGGAATAAATTGTGTTGCTCGAAAGCAACCGTTGTATAGAAGTATTAGAAGATTAACAGGAAACGAGCCAAGAACCAATGTTGGACAGATGCCCTTGGAGGCGGTATTTCTTGAGTTGCTTATCGAACTTGTACAACCTGGAACAACAATTTCCTGTGTTTTCCCGAAGACACATTTAATGGGGCGTGGTCCGGAAGCCAAGGCTATAAGACGGTTACTACTTAATCAATTTGGTTTACATTTGGTTTTCACATATCCAGGAGACGAAATATTTGATGATGTAACAAAGGATACGTGCATCCTTGTTGGTAAGGCTAAGACATCTGCTGAATATGTGAAAGTTGTATCCAGCTACGATAAAATTCCTAATATTGATATTCATAGATTTACACAGACTTTGTCAAATGATGTTGCAGATGATTTTTCACCGATGATGCCTGGAGTGGTAGCAAAGAAAGTTTCTATGCAGGAGCTTGTGGATGAAGTGGAAGATGGTTGGAGAATGCTCAACAGCGAAATGGTTGATGCAATCACTTTTGTTAAAGAGGTTTTCCAAAGTTCTGAGCAATTTGATGAATTGGTAGAACTGGATTACCCTACAAAGAGAGGTCAGGCCGGGAACAGTGGTGGTAGTGATATCATGTTCTTTGATTCAAGGGCTGACTTGTATGAGCAATTTAGTGATGCTGGTGTTGTACTTTCTGCTGGTATGCGTAATGCTAAATTGGATAGTTTTGATATTGGGTCTGGAGATAGTGATTTTTTAGATGTTTCGGATAACTCTGAAGATATAGTGGATGCCATTATTGATGCGTATAATACCCTTCCAGACAGAGAAGGCAGGCAGCAGCGTAGGAGAAAAACCAATCAGGAGTGGAAGAAAATCTTAAATAAAGAAAGTCGGGGTAGATGTCCTGCAAATTCTGTATTGATTCCGAGAGCAATTCGCACAACAGGAAGGAGTTATTTATCTCGTAACCCTGTTTTTGTTTCTACTAATTTTGTCGTTTCTTCATTGCCGTCTTTAGAAATGGCAATAATGATGTCTACATGGATGAGTACTATTTTTTATCAGCTAATATGCGAAGTTTCCTCTAAAGACCAAGAAGGTATGAGGAAAATGGAAGTTTCCGATATTGAAAAGACGTATGTTCCTAAGTTTGATAGCATAAGCAGAGAAACCATTGATGCTCTGTCGGAAGAGTGTGATGCAATTGAATTTTTAAACCTCGGAAGACCTCAAATTAGAGAAGTCGACAGAATTTGGGCAAGAGAGCTGTTTGGTGATAATGCGGATGGCTTGCTAAACAAGGCACAAAGGATGTTGGAATATCTTGCTAACAGAAGAAATCCGTAATACCAAGGGAGGGTAGATTATGGCAGCAGCACATCGTTCATTTGCTGAATATGTAAAAAAGAGATTTGATAATAATTTCTGGGCGGCTGCTGAAAGCTACCTGGAGGCAAACCTTGATTCCTTGGGTGTTGAATTGAGAAGAATTCATCGTGCCGGAGAAACGGAGATTTCAGATGTCAAGGTAGAATACGTGTGGGTTGAGGACAAGCCGGAAATGGAGATACATTTCGATGTGGCCGTTTCTATTTGGTTTGAAACCCATGAGGGAGATTACCATTACGACGATTATGATGAAAATATCGTGTGGATGATGGCTCATTGCCGTGGTGATCTGGATAAGAAACTGGATGATTTTGAAATCCTGCGGGTATCAAAATACAACGGCAAAAGCCGTGTGAAAGACCCGATGGATGATTCTCTTGTGCCGATTATCCCATATGAAAAATTGGATGATGTGGCAACAGCATTCTTGCAGGAATATTATCCGGCTGCACTTCGCATTCCAATGCGTGGTCAAGACCCTGTATGGGTTGACCCGACAGAACTTGCAAAGAACATGGGGTTAACCGTCAGAAATCAGCGTATCCGTGAAGATGGTTCTGTATTTGGACAGATTTATTTTGATGATACCGATACAGTAATGTACGATGCAAACGAGGATGCAGATGTTCCTACGCATATCAAAGGAAAAACAATTGTTGTGGACCCGCAGATTTATCTGCTCCGAAATCTTGGTTCATTTAATAATACCATTGTTCATGAGTGCGTTCATTGGACGAAGCATCGCAAGGCATTCAAACTGGAACAGCTATTCAATACGGATGCTTCTTACATTAGTTGCGAGGTTGTTGGCGACGCAGATTCCCGCATATCCATAAAATCTACAAAGTATATGGAAAAGCAGGCTAATCAGCTTGCACCGAGAATCCAGATGCCGAAGGAACCTTTTACAATAAAGGCTAAAGAATACATAGCCTATTTCATGAGACAGACCGATGCAAGGCATACGGTTGATGTCATGGAAATGGTAATCGGGGCATTGGAGCGGGATTATGGTGTTTCGAGACAAGCCGTAAAAATTCGATTGGTAGAACTTGGCTTTGAAGAAGCCATCGGCACATTTAACTATGTTGATGGACACTATGTAAAGCCACATGGTTTCCGCAAAGGTGCTATCAAAGTTAATCAGACATTTACTTTGAGTGCCCAGGACGCTGCAGTTCAGCGTTTTATGAATTTGGAACTCCGTGAAAAGACCGCAAACGGCGATTATCTTTTCGTGGATAACCATTTTGTTTATAACGCTCCCCTATATGTCGGTTATAACGAAGATGGCAAACTTGAACTGACCGATTATGCCCGAGCGCATATGGATGAATGCTGTCTTGCTTTTGATATGGAAATCACAAGCAAGGTAGAATCCACATACCATACTGCCTGTTTCCTTAATCGTGAGCCGAGCGATGTAACCTTTGATATTACATATCACAACGGATATCAAAACGCGCCGCAATCGCGCCAGGTAGAGATGAGGAAAAAGCAACAGGCTGAATGGTTGGAAATTCGCAGGCAGATGACGGATGACCCTGAACAGTGTATGGATTTATTGCTTGATTGGCGTGGAATGAAGTACACGGACCTTGGTGATGCGATTGACCGTGACCCTAAAACAATCAGCCGAACAGTGAAAGGAACAACAAATCCATCTGTTGAAACAGCGGTTCTTATTTGCTTTGGCATGAACCTTCCTCCTGTTATCAGTGAAAAGCTGTTGGATGTTTTGAATTGCAAGTTAAAGCCTATGAATCCAGATCATCAGTGGATTAGCGAGGCTTTGCACGTGAAGTATCCGGAGCAATTGTGGGCAGTCAGAGAGTATCTGGAACAGTACGGTGTAAATATTTAAAAATTTTTTCATAAAAAAACGGACATGGCGTGTCCGGTGAAATGGGGGTGACATGATGGGATTAACCATGCTTGAGATGATAGATAACAGGTTGGCGCACTTTTTTCCGCAGCCGGAATTATACGATGTTTCCCCGTTTAGCATTGAGAATCTGCGTGATTGTATCATCATGTTCATTCTTAAAGATGCGTACTATTTGACTGAGCCGAAACAATCGTTAAGAGAAAATCGAGGAACGGATGTTGACGATGTAAGAATGCGTGACAGCAGAAATATTGCATATTCTCAGCATTATCGAGACCTTCAGTATAATCATGTAAAAAATGACTTAGGTATTGAAATACCGGAGTTGCTTTCTGCGGATGTTGAAACCATGCGTGGAAAACTGCAGGGGCATAATATTACCCCGATGCAGTATTTTGAATTAAATACGCTTGCAGACTATCCACTGCTTAAAGCTATCGTAAATAAGCGAATCTGTGACGTAAAGAAAATATCCAATGCAACCTTCCTTGAATATATGCAGGATTATGATAAATTGGTAAGCCTGCTTCTTAAAAAACTGGATGGCTCGGATGAGGATGTTATTTTCGGTACAATCGCCTTGTTTACATTAGAATGGAAATATAATGTAGAACTGTTTTATTCCTGTGCAGTCAATGCGGAAGAAGTAGGGGTTCAGGATGTTCCGGTGCATCGCCTGGCGGGATTATGCGCCGAACTTTCAATGCCGTTAGCACCGGATTTTACACAGAGTCTTCATACAGAAAGTCGATTTGTCCTACACAGGCTGAAACTGGTACCAACCGTATATACCGCATCGGAATCAGATTGGGATGAAGTAAAAGATAAAATATGCCATTATCAGACGGCCAGATATTATATTGAGAAAGAGATTGTACGCAAATGGGATATGGCAGGTTTCTTTGCCCGATACACCACAAGAGAACAGTGGGCAAAATTCTTCCGGGAACACTATGATTTAAGACAAATCTACGTTCCGAAGGAATGGAATAATAAACGCATTCGCTATATGAGAAGTATTTATAGTGCGATGATTAAGAACCAACCTACACCATAATCCCGTTTTTCCGATTTTTCGTTCTTAAAAGCCTTCATAAAATTTAGATAAAATTAAGCCAGAACATGAGAGTAAATACTCTTCGTGTTCTGGCTTTTTTGCGTTTTACGGCAATTTTTAGCGGACACGGCGTGTCCATCGCAGAAAAAAATTCCAGTGTAAACTATAAATAAAAACGCCTGACATTGAGACGGGTACACAGAAATGCGTATCCATCTGAGTGCCAGACACTCAAATAAAAATTATTCCAATGCCCGAAGTGGTCGACCTTAAGGCGGCGGGATACATCAAGAGTCAAATTCACGGTATAGCCGTGGACTGACCAAAGATGTACCCACCGTGCTTTGCCGTGCCCATTTTCGGTATCAGAGTCGGTGTGTACCATCATATCGGCTCTTTTTGTGTCCCTGCCGCCTGCCTTTCGGGCGGAAAAGAAAGGCAGGGACTTTATATGAGAAAGTTCAAAACAGCGGAAGACAACCGTACAAATTACATTTATTACTTCGATGATGGTAGCAAGTGCGTAATTACGCCGGGAGAAAACGGAGAGAACACTACCATTATTTCACAGCTTCATGCAATGGATGATGCTGAAGTCGATGCTGACCGTAGAGAGGACTACCATTGCCCGGTTCATTACGAAAGTTACCACGATGGTGACGGCGATGATGCGGATGACCGCAACCCATACTTAGAAGATGAAACCTATAACCCTCTGCAGCAGATTCTTACTTCCATTGCAGAAGAAGAGCGTTCTACTCGCATGGTAAAGTTGAAGGTTGCACTTTCAGAACTTACGGACAAGCAGAAGGACACTGTTGTGAAAAAGTTCTATCGTGGGATGACAAATGTGGATATCGCAGCAGAAGAAGGTGTTTCAGAGGCAGCCATCCGTAACAGGCTCACGAAGATTTACGCAACGCTGAAAAAGAAAATTTAAAAAAGTTTGATTTGAGGGGGTTCGATTCCCCCTCATTTTTCGCTTATGGACAGAGGGGTGAGAAAAACTCCTCGGAAAGGAGCCAAGTGCAATGGTAAA
>JAYFPL010000119.1:0-14036 GCA_034927775.1 Anaerovorax sp.
ATATATTGTAAAAAACAAAAATATTTTTTCTGCATAAAATTAGAAAAATTGCTTGAAACCAATCGTTTCAAGCAATCATTTTTTTGTCCGAGTAGGAAATCGTATATTTTTTATTCGGTAAATGCAAAAGGAAATGGAGAAGAACATGAAAGCAGCAATTTTAAGTGTAGGAACAGAACTCCTCTTTGGTGAAATATTAAATACAAATACAAAGTATTTATCACAGCAGCTAAATGAGTTGGGAATTGATGTAATGTATCATTATACAGTAGGTGACAATCCAAAACGTCTAGCAGAAACAATTAACGATGCATTAAATAAATGTGATTTAATTTTGACGACCGGAGGATTAGGTCCGACTCAGGATGATATGACGAAGGAAATCGTAACGGAGATGCTGCATGATGAATTAATTCTTAATGAATCAATATTAAAGGCACTGGAAGAACAATTTAAGAGACGTAACTGGAAGATGACGGAAAATAACCGAAAACAAGCCTACTTCCCGTCAAGAGCTGTCATCTTTGAAAATAATTGTGGTACTGCACCGGGTTTTGCTTTGGAGGAAGGTGCAAAAACGATTGTTTGTATGCCGGGACCTCCTAGAGAAATGCAGCCGATGTTTGTCAATGAAGTAAGACCTTTCTTAGATAAAAACCGTGATGGTTTTCTTGCGTTTCAAATGCTGCGCTTATTCGGAATTGGTGAATCCTCACTTGAGACGGTTCTTTTGGATTTGATTGATGAACAAACCGATCCGACTTTGGCAACGTATGCGAAGCAAGGAGAAGTTACTCTTCGAATTGCTTCGAAAAGGAAGTCGAAGGAAGAAGCAGAGAATGCTGTAAAAGAAATGGCTGAAAGAGTAAAAGAAAAAGTTGGACAGTATATCTATAGCATGGATGGAGAAGAACTTTATGAAGTGGTTGGAAAAACACTTTTGCAAAAACATACCACTCTTTCTTGTGCAGAATCTTGTACTGGAGGATTATTTGCTGAAACAATAACTAAGATACCGGGAATTTCTGAAGTATTTGATCGTGGAATTGTTACTTATAGTAATCGTGCAAAGATGGAAGAATTGGGCGTATCAGAGAGTACGTTGAAGACCTTTGGTGCAGTCAGTGAGCAGACGGCAATTGAAATGGCAGAAGGTCTGCAAAAGGTTACTGGATCGGAGCTTTGCATATCCGTTACCGGTATTGCGGGGCCGGGAGGTGCTGTCAAGGACAAACCAGTAGGACTTATTTATATTTGTGTTCGTTATGGTAAAAATACAGTTTGCAAGGAACTGCGTACCGGAAATCAGGATCGTCTTTGGAATCGAAATTATACACTTTTGCATATGTTATTTCTTATATTTAAAATTCTTAACGAGAATAATTGACAGAATAATTACAATATGGTATATTCTGGAATATAAGTATTAACTTAAAAATGATTAAAATTACTTGACCTTTTTTCAATCATGAATTATATTATAAATAAGAACATTTGTTCTTGATTGTGAAAGATACTATCGAAAAATAGTTGAGTATAAGTAAGTAAAAATAGTTAAATAATGTTCAGGAGTGGAATGGAGGATATTGTGGCAGTTAATAAGGATGAGAAAGAAAAGGCATTAGAAGCAGCAATGCTGCAAATACAAAAACAATTTGGAAAAGGTGCCATTATGAAGCTTGGAGATGATTCCATGAAGCTGAATGTCGGTGCTATTTCCACAGGAGCTGTTAGTTTGGATATTGCTACAGGAATTGGTGGAATTCCAAAGGGTAGAATTACCGAAATTTTTGGTCCGGAATCATCCGGAAAGACAACCTTGACATTACATATCATTGCCGAGGCGCAAAAAGCAGGAGGAAAAGCAGCCTTTATCGATGCGGAACATGCTTTGGATCCGGAATATGCAAGGAATTTAGGAGTAGATATTGATGATCTTTTGGTATCACAACCGGATACCGGTGAGCAGGCATTGGAAATTTGTGAAATGCTTGTACGTAGTGGTGCGATTGATATAGTGGTTATCGATTCGGTTGCTGCTCTTGTTCCTAAGGCAGAAATTCAAGGTGATATGGGTGATAGCCATGTAGGCTTGCAGGCTCGACTAATGTCACAGGCTCTTCGTAAGCTTACAGGCGCAATTAATAAATCCAACGCCGCTGTTATCTTTATTAATCAACTGCGTGAAAAAGTAGGAGTTATGTTCGGTAATCCTGAAGTCACAACCGGTGGACGTGCACTGAAATTCTATTCTTCTATGCGTTTGGATGTTCGAAGAATAGAAAGTATAAAATCAGGTGATCAAATTTTGGGAAACCGTACTCGTGTAAAAATTGTAAAAAATAAAGTAGCACCTCCATTCAAACAAGCTGAATTTGATATCATGTATGGTCTGGGAATTTCAAGACAAGGAGATTTACTGGATTGTGCAGTTGAAGCTAAGATTGTAGACAAAGCAGGTGCTTGGTATAGCTTTGATGGTAATCGCATTGGACAGGGAAGAGAAAATGTAAAAACTTACTTAGCAGAACATACTGAAATTATGGATGAACTCGAACGACGTTTAAAAGAAAGCTTGAAAAAAACGGATGATGCCTCTGAAGATTTGGTTGTAGACGAAGATGGAGTTGTGTTAGAGTAATGATTTTGACATTTTTATCGAAAAAGTCACTCTTTTTAATAAAATTAATTGACAGTACATGCCTTGTATGATATTATAATTGACTGTAAGCCGCTCAGAATAGGTTTCAGTAAAAGCGCAAGCTTACCTAAGATGGCGAGACTGGATAGAGGAGGTAAAAAAGAATGTATGCAGTAATTGAAACAGGTGGCAAACAGTACAGAGTACAGCCTGGCGATGTAATCTCCGTTGAAAAGTTAAACGTAGAAGCAGGTGCTAAGGTTGATTTTGATCGTATTTTGCTTGCAAGTGATGGAACCGCTCTTGAAATCGGAACTCCGGTTGTAGAAGCAGCAAAAGTTTCCGGAACCGTAGTTGAAAATGGTAAAGGTAAAAAGGTTATCATCTTTAAGTACAAATCCAAGAAGGATTTCAGAAAGAAGCAGGGTCACAGACAGCCTTACACAATGATTAAGATTGATGAGGTTTCTGTTAACGGTAAATCCGAAAAAGCAGCAGCGCAAGTTGAAGAAACAGCAAAAGCTGTAGAAGAAAAACCGGCAAAGACTTCTTTGAAGTCCATGAAAAAAGCAGAACTTATCGCATATGCAAAAGAAATGAATGTTGAAATCAATGAAAAAGCAACAAATGCAGAGTTGATTGCAACCATTGAAGCAGCAATCAAATAATTTCTTATTCAGAAATAGTAAGGAGGTGTCTGATCTATGGCAAGTAAAAAGGGAGTCGGTAGTTCCAAGAACGGTCGAGATAGTGAGTCGAAACGATTAGGTGTCAAGAGAGCAGACGGTCAGTATGTTAACGCTGGCAGCATTTTGGTTCGACAGAGAGGGACTAAATTTCATCCCGGAAATAATGTAGGCATTGGCGGAGATGATACTTTATTTGCAAAAGAGTCTGGTATTGTTAAATTCGAAAGATATGACAAAACTAGAAAGCAAGTAAGCGTTTATCCAAAAGAAGCTTAAAAATCAAGCCCCTATATTTTATAGGGGCTTTTTTGACGAAATTTGACAAATAAGAGAAAAAGAAAATTAGTGAATTAGAGAATTGAGGTGGCCCATGTTTGTAGATAGAGCCAAAATAACCATAAAATCTGGAAAGGGTGGAAATGGTGCCGTATCCTTTCGAAGAGAACCTTTTGTACCACAAGGTGGTCCAGATGGTGGCGATGGTGGCAAGGGTGGTGATGTCATCATCCAAGCGGATAATAATTTAAGAACCTTAATGGATTTTCGTTACAAAAGAAAATATGAGGCGCAAAACGGTGAGGATGGCCGCAAAAAGAAACAATTTGGCAAGCAGGGAGAAAATCTCATTATCAAAGTACCTCCCGGAACCGTTGTTATTGATGATGCAACCAATCTAGTAATGAAAGATTTGGTACAGCATGGTGATTCTTTTGTAGCAGCAAAAGGCGGAAAAGGGGGAAAAGGAAATGTAAATTTCAAAAACTCTGTTCGCCAGGCACCGAATTTTGCTGAAGCCGGAGGCTTCGCACAAGAGAGACAAGTGAGTTTGGTACTAAAGTTAATAGCAGATGTAGGACTTGTAGGATTCCCGAATGTGGGTAAATCAACGTTGTTGTCCGTCAGCACAAGTGCATCTCCGAAAATTGCCAATTATCATTTTACAACCATTACTCCAAATTTAGGAGTGGTTCAATTATATGATACGAGTTTTGTAATGGCTGATATTCCAGGACTGATCGAAGGTGCACACACAGGCGCTGGATTAGGATTGGATTTCTTAAAGCACATTGAACGTACAAAGATGCTCATTCACGTCGTTGATGTTTCCGGTTCGGAAGGACGAAATCCGATTGAAGATTTTGAAAAAATTAATCAGGAATTGGCTTCCTATGGAAAGAAGTTACCATCAAAAGTACAGTTGGTAGCTGCCAATAAAATGGACATGGCAACGGAAGAGCAATACAAGGAATTTGCTGATTATGTTTTAGCAAAAGGATATCAGGTATTCCCAATCTGTGCTCCGATTAATGAAGGAGTTATAGAACTTTTAACAGCAGCACTGAAAGAATTAGAAATATTAAAAGATTTACCGGAAGAAGAATTACCTTATGAATTCTATGATTTTGAAAAAGATGATGTAGATGAAGATTATCGTGAATTATACATTTCCAAAGATGGTCCGGTTTATGTTCTTACTGGTAAACAGTTGGAAAAAATCTTTAACTCTACAAATTTTAACGATACAGGATCATTGCGATACTTGTATAAATATGTGGAGAAAAAAGGTGCAATTGAACGTATGAAAGAAATGGGATTGGAAGACGGAGATGTTATTCGAATCATTGATTATGAATTTGAATACGTTGATGAATAAAATTAGTTCTATTATAAAGTATACAATTATATAAAAAAGAGGCAATGAGTCATATCATTGCCTTTTTTATACTAAGGGTTCCTCAGCGGAGTGGTAAAGTCACTTATTTAAATGTTAGAGAATCCTAATTTCTCTAAAATTATAAGTCGACTTTATAGGAAACAACTTTTCCAATATAGTCGATGTCATCAATGCAGTCATAACAAAAGATTTCATGCGAACGTTCCTCAGGAATCAATAATACTTTGTCTCTTACGTGAAAAAGACGGCGGAGCGTAGGAATTTTTCGTCCAACCGGATAAAAGGCAATCACATCACGATCTTTTAATAAAGATGTTTTTGTTGGCATGATGTACAGATATGAGTGATTCGGAATGGTAGGTACCATTGAAGTATCCCCTAAAAATACATTGAGTAGTTCTCCGTTGGTATCACATTTTGTAACGCATCCACTTGATAAAGATATTTCTTTTATAAGTTCATCTGCTTTTGAAGTATCATCGAGGCTTATGTATTTGGAGGAAATTTCTAGAGTAGAAAGAACGTCTAATTGTTCGATGTGTTTTCGAAATTCTGCCGATATTTCCCCATTGTTATCAGCACGGCATAAACTTTCTAACATAATTTTATTTAAAGTAGAGGAGGCTAACATGTATTCTCTTACCAACTCCGGAGCTTTTTCCATATAGCCTTGAAACACTAGCTGAGATTGCTCTTTTGAACCACATACTTTTGCTAAAATAAGTGAAACTTCTTCTGAAGGAGGGGGTAATTTTCCATTTTTTAATTGTGATATATAAGATGGCGTTATAGTTAAATTCAAGTCGGCACACCGCTTTGAAATTTGACGTAAGGATAATTCGCTTTTCTCGATAATTTGTTCGAGCATTTTTGCATAATTCATAAAACTTCCTCCTAATTTATGGTTCAGTAGACAATTAACTATACCATTAAGTGTCGTATAATGTCAATTTGTTTACTATATGTTGCTGAAATAAAACATATATCCATTAATATCACACAAGATACGGTTATGTCTGTTTGACAGAATCATTATTAATATTTATAATGAAACAATGATGACGTATTGCTGTAAAAAAGAAAGTGATGTCAATAATGGAAAAAAATATAACAAAAAAATATCCAACCATAGAACAATGTGAACAATTATGGGGAAAGTACAATACACCGAAACACGTAATTGGACACTGCAAAGAGGTCTCCCGTGTAGCAACACTACTTGCTGAAGCATTAAAGGAGCATGGTATTGATTTGAATATTCCATTGGTGCAAAGTGCGGGATGGCTGCATGATATCAAAAGAGTTGAGGATGCACATTGGGAAAAGGGTGCTCAAATTGCCAGAGACTTGGGATACAACGACATAGCAGATTTAATTTTAGTGCATATGTCTTATCGAATTGATGGTGAGAAGAAAGACATTACAGAGCTGGACTTATTATGTTTGGCAGACCGGATGGTTCTGGAAGACAAATTTGTCGGGCTAGATTTAAGAATGGAATACATTATAAATAAATCGAGAGAGGATTCAACTGCAGAAGAACGAATACGAAAAAGCTTTGAGCAAACAAATCATTTTGTAAAATACATAGAGAATTTGATTGGAAGAAATTTGTTTGAAATTATGAAATAGGAATGTCTATCCTTACTTTGTCATATGTTTAAACATAGGAACGAAGGGGTGATTTTATGATGCAGCGATACGACCGATGGGGATCAAACCGTGGGAGAAAAAATTGGGTACAAATCGTAGTAAGACAAATTCTTATTTCAATTCTTATTTTACTTCTAGTTATTGTAATTAAAAAATTAGATTTGGCATTGTTAAACCAATCTATGCAAACGTTTCAATCATATATGGAAAAAGACTATACGAGTATAGAGCTAATTGATTCTGGAAAAACGGTTTTTTCGCGTGCTTTAGAGTTACCTAAGAAAGTAAATGAGAAAATAAAAGACAGTGAAAAAAATCTTAGCTTTGTTCCACCTACGGATGAAGAAGCTGTTGTTTCTACCTTTGGAGAAAAAAAAGCGTATTTTGGAAGTGAAACAAGTGGCTTTGAACGAGGAATGAAATTTTCTTCAGACAGTGAGTTACAGGTTTATGCAGTAGCTGGAGGAACTATTGCAGAAGTCCAAGAAAATACACAAAGAGGAACTACGCTTCAAATCAGTCATGGAAATAAAATTGATTCTAGGTATGAAGGGTGTACACAGATTTATGTAAAACCTTTGCAAAAAGTAAAGAGAGGGCAACTCATTGCATCAGTAGCTCCGGATAATGGAAATTATCTCTCCTTTCAGTTGTGGGTTAATCAAGAAATCGTAAACCCAGCAAGTTATATTTCATTTTAGGTTCTCCTATGATTCAATTTTATCTTAGAGGGATTAAAACGGAGATTCATTATAGTTTTTTTCTGTTAGTTATCCTAGTTATTTTGACGGGGAATTGTTTGATTGCATTTTCCTCCGCTTTTTTTTCATTGGCACATGAATTGGCACATGGAACGGTTGCACGAGCCTTCGGATACCATCCGCAAAAGATAGCTGCAGGTTTGTTTGGCGGTGTACTTTACTTATCTGAAACAGCAATCAAACCATTGCATGAATTATGGATTCATTTAGCGGGACCGGCATTTAATATATTGGTTGCCGCACTTCTCTATGCCTTTTCTTTTTTTTATTCAGAAAATTGGGTTAGTGAGTTAATTTTATGCAATATCATATTAGGAATTTTTAATTTAATGCCGTTTTATCCGTTGGATGGTGGTAAAATAATAGGGTTGTATTTAGCTTATTTTTTTGGATACGGAAAGGCGGAACGGTTTTCTGAAATTTTTTCAAGAATCTTTTCAGTTTTACTTTTCCTTTTTGGACTATACTTGGTACAATATAATTTGATGAATTTGTTAATTTGTGCATTGGCAGTTAATTTGGCTATGGTTACGAGGGAGGATAATCGATTCCTTTTCTATAAGTTAACAAAACGCATTGAAGACAGAAGACAAAATTTTAAACCGAAAATGGTTGTATGCAACCAGCATATACAGGCAATAAAAATATTACAAGCTTATCGTCCCTACGAGGCACGCTTATTTACCATTGTAAATCGTAAGGGGAGTTATAAAGGTCAGCTTAGTGAGGAAGAAGTTTTGTCGGGAATCTACGATTGTGGAATTTATGCAGATTTTCACAAATTACTTATTTGGAAACGAAAGAAAAAACAAAAGAATGGAGAATAATCAATGACTTTAACAGAACAACTGGATAAGCTACTGATGAAGGTTGAAAAACCTGCTCGTTACATTGGGGGTGAATTGCATTCGGTAAATAAGGATTTAAAAAACGTTAAGACAAGATTTGGATTTGCATTTCCGGATACTTATGAAATAGGGATGTCTTATCTAGGGCTTCAAATAATCTATCACATATTAAACAATACCGATTCCGTTTTTTGCGAACGCATATTTGCACCTGGAATTGATATGGAAGAGTTAATGAGGGAAGAGAATCTTCCTTTGTTTACGTTGGAAACGAAAACACCGGCAAAAGAAATGGACATTCTGGGATTCACGCTGCAGTATGAGCTTTCTTTTACAAATATTATTAACATGTTGGATTTAGCTGGGATTCCATTTAAGAGTAAGGATCGATCTGAGTCTGATCCGATTATTGCAGCGGGAGGACCATGTGCATTTAATCCAGAGCCCTTGGCAGACATTGTTGACTTCTTTATGCTTGGCGATGGCGAAGAAGTCTTAAAGAAGGTTTGTGAAATTCACCAGAGATGGAAAGCTAGAAATAGCAATAAACGAGAATTTTTAGAAGAAATTTGCCAGCTAAAAGGTGTATATGTTCCTGCGTTTTATGAACCGATTTATAATGAAAACGGTGTTTTGCAGGCAATTGAAAAGAAATTTGAAAAAGCACCGGATAAAATAGAGAAAAATATCATTGAAGATTTGGATACGGTTGATTTTCCAAACAGTAATGTGGTTCCATTGATTGAAGTCGTTCACGATCGTGCGGTTGTAGAAATTTTCAGAGGCTGTACCAGAGGATGTCGTTTCTGCCAGGCAGGGATGATTTATCGTCCGGTGCGCGAACGTTCTCATGATCGGATTATTGACATTGCAAAAAATCAAATAGCTTCCACCGGTTATGAAGAAATGTCCATCTTATCTTTATCGACCAGTGATTACTCAAAGATTGAACCATTGGTTACCAATTTGATGGGAATGTGTAAGCAAAATAATGTTTCTTTGTCCTTACCATCTTTGCGTTTGGATTCCTTTTCCTTTAATGTTTTGGAACAAATACAGGGGTATAAGAAGACGGGGCTTACGTTTGCACCGGAAGCAGGTACACAAAGACTTCGTGATGTAATTAATAAATGCATTACGGATAAGGATATTTACAGTGGTATGGAACAAGCAATTTCACTAGGTTGGACAAGCGTAAAGCTTTATTTTATGGTTGGACTTCCAACAGAAACTTATGAAGATTTAGATGGCATTGCAGAAATTGCTAAAAATATCATGGACATTGCATATCGCATGAATGGAAACAAACGTGGCCGTTTCAATGTTACGGTAAGTGTATCCAATTTTGTACCAAAAGCACATACGCCATTTCAATGGTGTGCACAGGATACGATGGAAAGTTTTGAAGAAAAACATCGATATCTTCGTGAAAAATTAAGAAAAATAAAGGGTGTTAATTTTAATTATCATGGAACAGAAACCAGTCATATGGAAGCTGTTTTTGCAAGAGGAGATCGCCATGTGTGTGAAACCTTAATTAAGGCTTGGTCTTTAGGTTGCAAGTTTGATGGTTGGAGAGAACATTTCAAATACGATAAATGGCTGCAGGCATTTAAGGAAACTGGAATTGACGATAATTCTTACGCATTTAAGGCAGGAAGTCCGGAAGATATTTTGCCTTGGGATCATATTGACTGTGGCGTATCAAAAGAATTTTTAATTTCTGAATGGAATAAGGCGAATTGCTGTGAACAAACACAGGATTGTAGACGTGGCTGTGTTGGCTGTGGAATCAATACGCATACAGAATGCAAACAGGAGGGAACACTATGAGTCGATATGTGCTGCAATTTTATAAACAAGGATACATGAAATATATTTCTCACTTAGATCTTTTACGTTTATTTAAGCGAAGCTTTAAACGTATGGAAATTAAGCTACAACATTCGCAAGGTTTTAATCCGCATCCCAAAATGAGCTTTGTACAGCCTCTTTCATTAGGATATACTAGTGTTTCTGAGTACTTGGAGTTTGAAACCAATGAGTACGAGGAACCGAATCATATTATACAAAAGCTGAATGAGGCTATGCCGGATGGAATTGGTATTGTAGCATGCCGTGTGATTCCCCAATCAAAGAAAACGCTTGCCGCTATGGTAGAATATGCAAGTTATGAATTAAAATTTAAGACAGACCATATATGTGATTGGAATGAAAAGGTAGAGGAATTTTTACAACAAGATAAAATTATTATTTTGAAAAAGCAGAAAAAAAGTAAAAATCTTGTTGAACAGAATATTAAACCAATGATTCGCAATATCATTATAAAAGATTCTACTGTTAACGATAATATTATTACGTTAACATTAACAATAAGTGCAGGAAGTAATTTCAATTTGAATCCAGAAAATCTAATGAAGAGTTTTTGTACTTTTTTAAACATTCCATTTGATAAAGAAACTATTTCAATAGAAAGAAAGGAATTATACTGCGCTACATCGGAAGGGAATGGTTTAGTTCCAATATTAAAAATTGAATTTAAAAATTAAATAAACTGTAAATATTTGACATATCGATCTCTTTTTAATATAATGTAAAAAAATTACATTTTAAAAGGAGATGTACTTATGCTAAAAAATAAAAATAATTTACATCAAATGAAAAAAGTAATTCCATGGCTGTTGTTGTTTGGAATTGCTTTTTTTATTTATTTTGGCGAAAAGCTTCAGCCATCTGATGAGCTTAAGATTGAAGCATTTTCTGATAATGAAATAAAAAACACAGAACAAGCAGAAGCTAATAAAAGAATTGATGAGGATGCAGATAAAAACACTAATATGGATGAAATAAGTAGCATCGAAGAACAGACAAAATTTTTATTTATAGATGTCAGTGGTGCTGTTCACAATCCTATGGTAGTAAAAGTACCAGAGGGCAGTCGTGTTTTTGAAGCTATAGATTTAGCTGGCGGTATCATGGAGAATGCAGATACTAAGTATTTAAATTTAGCCCAGACTTTAACGGATGGAGAAAAAATTTATGTTCAAACAAAAGAGGAAGCTTCCTCCGAAGCGGTGGTAGATTCACCAATTACGAATCACAAGTTTGAAGCAGCAAATGAAAATAAAGTCAATTTAAATCAAGCAGATTCCATGGAACTTCAAAAACTGAAAGGAGTTGGACCCTCAACAGCGGAACGTATTTTGGAGTATCGGAGGGAATACGGTTCATTTAAAAGTATTGAAGAACTAAAAAATGTGAAAGGAATTGGAGAAAAAACCTTTGAAAAATTAAAAAATAACCTATATATTGATTGATTTTTGTATAGTATTGATTAAAATTGCCAAAAATATCACTGAGGTGATAGCAATGTTTAGTCAAAGAAAGAAATTTTATGAAACAAAATTATTTTATATTTCATTGGGTGTTTGTGTTTTTGCATTTGGAATTTGGATGAATGCAGCACCTTCCGATGAGCAAAATTCAAAGGAGGCTACGAGGAATACACCAGTAGCAGAGTATCAACAGGATGCACATGGCAATCAGAAACCGAATACGGATGAATTCATTTCAGAAAATCAAGATCCAGAAGAGGCTGTAGTAGAGGAAGAAGACGAAGAAGAGGTAACGATTTCTGAAGAAGATTATCCTTGTTATTTAGTTCAGGAACAAGATGGTCTCGTTAAGGTGTTTTATTTTAATAGCAATGGAGAAAGCCATTTAGTACGTACCACTGCGATATCTTTTTCTCTTTTAAGTGAAGGGGATCAAATTCTGTTTGAAAAGGGAATTGTAAAGAAAACAGAGGATGATTTGATTGAACTTTTACAAGACTTTGAAAGTTAAAGGGGGAAAGAAATGAATAAAGTAGCTATTCGCAAATTCTTTTATGGCTTTATTGGTATGAGTATTATTATCTGGGCAGCTTTTGGAATTTGGTATTCCGGATTTTATAACCATGAGCCGATATTTAAAGATAATGTTGGAATCAATACTATGCCGTTAGAAGAAACCACAGTTGGCGTTGTAACTGAGAAAGTACTTCTACCCGGTGGCCAATCCGTCGGAGTGAAAATGGATGTCAAAGGTATTTTAGTTGTTGGACTTGAGGAGATTGATACACCAGACGGGAAAAGTGTAAATCCCGGATTAAAAGCTGGCTTGGAAATAGGTGACAGTATTCTTACTATTAATGGTGAAACAGTAAATAATGCAAGGGAAGTACAAAAGAAAATAAATAAGGTAAAAAATAAAGTTCGCTTAAAGATTATGCGAAAAGGCGAAACAAAAATTATTTATTTAAGCCCTGTTTTATCAGCTGATGACAATACGTATAAAATGGGCATTTGGGTCAGAGACAAAACGGCTGGACTTGGGACTATGACTTTCTACGATCCTGAAAGGAATGTTTTTGGTGCATTGGGACATGCCATTACTGATCCGGATACCGGAGATATACTGTCGGTTGCTGAAGGAGAGCTTGTTGATTCTAAGGTGGAATCAGTGAAACAAGGAAAAGCAGGGGATCCTGGTGAAATAAGAGGTATTTTCTATGAAGCAGATGAACCACTTGGAACTTTAAAAAACAATAGTAATTTCGGTATCTTTGGAAACTTATATCATCCAATTGATAACCCTATTTTCCCAAAACCTATAGCAGTTGGTTATCAAGATCAAGTAAAAAAAGGTCCAGCATATATCTTGAGTACTTTAGAAGGCAATAAAGTTGAAAAATACACTGTAAATATTGAGAAAATTAATCATCAATCAAAACCAGATACGAAAAGTATGGTTATTCGTGTCACAGATAAGCGCTTGTTGAAAAAGAGCGGTGGCATTGTTCAAGGCATGAGCGGCAGCCCTATTATACAGAACAATAAAATTGTTGGAGCGGTGACACATGTATTTGTAAATGATCCGGAAAGGGGATACGGGATTTTTATCGAATGGATGCTACAGGAATCAGAAAAAATCGAATCGAATGAGATTAACTCGAAGTGATGTCAAAGTTTGTCGGAAAGACTCGCGGATTGTAGGTAAAAAATGACAGCGAATTTCCGAATTCTATTGCAAAATAGGATAAATTTCATTATACTTTAGTTAGAAAATTGTTTGAATAAACATAAAATTCTTACTAAAAAGAAGATTAAAGGGGGAAATGTTTATGACAAAAATCAGAGTGGGCATAGCCGATGATAACAAAGACTTCTGTGAGATTTTAACGGATTTTTTTGAGGCCCAACAGAACATGGAAATCGTTTTTACCGCTCATGACGGAATCCAAACTGTCGATGCAGTACTGAAGGAAAAACCGGATGTTCTGATTTTGGACATGATTATGCCTTACTTGGACGGATTAGGGGTTTTGGAGCGATTAGACGGAATGGATTTGGAGACCTTTCCAAAGGTAATTATGCTTTCTGCAGTTGGACAGGAGTCCATTACGCAAAAAGCAATCCATTTAGGTGCAGAGTATTATGTTGTTAAGCCTTTTGATCTCACCATTTTAGCAAAACGTATCAATCAGCTAGCTGGACTTGAAAAAACATGCAGCAGCGGAAATCGGAACAATTCCACAAAAGCGATTATTAAAAGGGAAGAGACAAAGACAATTGATTTGGAAATGGACATTACAAATATGATTCATGAGGTAGGTGTGCCGGCGCACATCAAGGGGTACCAATATTTGAGAGATGCCATTACTATGGTTGTCAATGATATGGATTTGCTTAGTGCTGTAACAAAAGAATTATATCCTGCAATAGCAAA
>JAYFPL010000228.1:0-7611 GCA_034927775.1 Anaerovorax sp.
ATAATATAATTTCCTTGGGTTAATCCCTCTGATACGCCTACTCCCCCTCTAACTGCATTTTCCAGAGTATTGCCTAGTATAGCTTGTGTTTCTTCTATCCCTTGTTTTGATAATGTACTTGTATCGAAATCAGGAGTAAAATATGTTTGGCTAAGCGTTTCCCCATACTGCCCCACATTCGGATTGACTTTATCTAAAATACTGAAGACCGAGGAAAAAGAGAAAGGCAAAACTAATCGAAGCAATACAATTCCCCAAAGGGCATAAGAAAATAATTTAGGAATCATTTTTCCAAATATACTGCGGAAAACAAAGATAACTAGCGCCGCAAAGGTGGCAGTAAGGCTCATATTGACAATTGTCATAAAAATGTTTATCATTCTACACCTCTGCTTCATTCGCGCTTTCATCAATGATTCGTCTTAGCTCTTTTATCTCTTGCTTTGATAAGGATTCTTTTTTTAGAAAACTTGCTAAAAACATAGGAAGAGAACCATCAAAGGTTTTTTCTAGAAAAGCCTTGCTCTCTTGCCTTTGAATTTCTTCTCTTGGTACGATGTAAGTAACTGTAGCATCTACATTCTTTGTGATTCCACGTTCACACAGTTTACGAAGTACAGTATATGTTGTAGATTTTTTCCAGCCTAATTCTTCTGTACAAAGTTTTACAAGCTCTGTGGAATTTACAGGCGCATGCTCCCAAATAAGCTCCATAAATTTATACTCTGATTCAAATAATTTATAATCTGACATCTTTTATCCCTCTCCTATTTTTTGTCTTTATATAGTAAAGCAGGAGGTTTACTTCAATAAACCTTAGTCATTAGTCTATCGTAATAAACCTTCACTGTCAACTATATTTTAAATTTTTATTTATCACCTTTTTAACCTATTTGATATATAAAAGCCTGTGGAAAGAATTAACAATAAGTGGTATCCTATTTATAAGGATTTAAAAACTACTTATTTATATCTATAGATAAGGAAACAAGTTTGAAAGGACAAATTAATGAGTGATTGGTTTACAATAGAACAGATAGACAAGGAAACACATATCATCAGTGAATACCGGCATTGGGAAGAAACACATTGTTATTTGCTCATTGGTACGGAAAAGGCACTTTTGATTGATACTGGTCTTGGCATATGCAATATTTATAACGAAGTGATAAAATTGACTGACAAGCCGATCATCGCCGTGGCAACTCATATTCATTGGGATCATATCGGCGGTCATAAGCACTTCCCAGATTTTTACGCACATAAGAATGAATTAAACTGGCTAAACGGAGAGTTTCCATTGACTATGGATCAAATCAAGGACATGGTAGTCGATCGCTGTGATCTACCGGAAGGATACGATGTGGATACCTATGAATTTTTTCAAGGAACACCTAAAAGGATACTAAAAGATCAAGATGTAATTGATATTGGCGGACGCGTTCTGCAGGTCTTACATACACCTGGTCATTCACCGGGACATATGTGCTTTTATGAACAGAAGCGGGGCTACCTTTTTACTGGCGACTTGGTTTACAAAGATACATTGTTTGCTTATTATCCATCCACCAATCCAACAGAGTATTTGAAATCCATAGAGCGAGTTGCATCGCTTCCCGTCAATCGAGTTTTTCCAGCACATCATAGTCTGGATATCCATCCGGAAATACTCACCAGAATGCAAACTGCTTTCCTCCAATTAAAAGAAGAAGGCAAGCTTCATCACGGAAGTGGAACTTTCGAGTATAAAGATTTTTCTATATGGTTGTAGTCTCATGCAAAAAAAACGCCTTGGAGATTTAAATCCAAGGCGTTTTTTAGGTGCGCCCAGCATGGACGTACATTATTTCCTCCTAAAGGTTGGCATCCTGCCTTACCCAATCATTCGCATTTCTACATATTCAGCTCTTCAATTGCATGAGTCAGCATATCGATAGCCGCTGGGATAGCCTCCTCATCAATGTCAAACTCCGCGTTATGAAGTGGTTGAGTAGTATCAGTTCCAATGCCTGCATAAGTAGCTATTCCTCCATTTTCCTGAACTTTATTCATCATGACTGCCGCATCGTCGGTTCCGCCTATGCTACCCTCAAAATAAATTTTCTCAAACCAAGGTACCTTGCCTGCAGCTCGCTGGATAACTTCCATCATGGTATCATCACTCTGTGAGGCTGGTATTTCACCTAAGTCATGAACGGAATATTCCAGATCATATGACCTTGAAGCGCCATCCAGAACATCAAAAACTCTATTGCGAGCATATTCTGATATTTCTTTTTTCTGCCCTCTGTACTCTACACTCATAAACGCATTAGGTGCAATCGTGTTGACTACGACACCTGCATTAAGTACACCCACATTGACTCTACAGAGTCCCGCTTCGTGTGGAGCGATGGTATGCATGTTAAGCGCAGCTGTGCAGGCAGCAAGCAATGCATTTTTACCTTCCTGTGATGCACCGCATGGATGTGCAGCTCTACCATTGAAAGTCACATCCAGCTGACAGTCACTAACGAAGTCTTTGCATCCACAGCAAATTGTATTTGACGGTAGCGGATATCCACCCCCGGTTAAAGCCACATGTACGGAAATAAAGTTTATCACGTCATCCAGGTGACCTTTGTCCACTATAGACTGAGCGCCGTAGTACCTTTCCTCTGCCGGTTGGAAAATAATTCTGATCTTCCCCTTTAATGTATCCTTGCGCTCCATCAATGCCTGTGCCAAACCAAGCCCCATAGCAGTGTGCGCGTCATGTCCGCAGGCGTGGACAGCCCCTTCATTACAGGATATATAACCTTCATCAAAAGGTCTGTAACCTTCTTTCTTTGGCTCCTGATACGGCAGGCAGTCAATATCAAAACGAAGAGCGGTTATCGGTCCTTTTCTTCCTGTATCAAGCTCGGCTATTACGCCTGAATACCCCTCTGTCCTCTCAACATATTCCGGCTTGGCACCTTGAACGATGGCACGTTCTTTCTCTACCTTCTTTTCTTCATCACTGAGCATTTCAAAGGAAAGTGTATTCACATCGATTACATCGGTTCCCATGAGACAAGTGTATCCCATTTCCTCAAGGATCTCCGCAACCCTGGCGCTGGTTCTGATTTCTCTCCAGCCAAGTTCAGGATAGCGATGAAATTCTCTTCTATACTCAATAAATTTGTTCATTTTCCTTTTCCTTTCTGTTGTTTGCATTTTTCTGTCTGTATTCATCCAAAGCCTCTCCCAGAAGGGTGATGCCTTGACAGATTTCATTATTTGTGACATTTGAAAAACACATTCTAATATGTCCTTTATTTTTACTAGAATTCTCGTAAAAAACCCATCCAGGCACTACTAACACGCCTTTGTCTTCAGCAAGCTTACACAACTCACGTTCATTTATATCGTCAGCCAGTGTACACCAAAGCAACAGACCTCCAAAAGGTTTTTGATAAGTAATGCCCTTATCTGCAATTTTATCCAATTCACTGCAGAGTAGATCTAGTCTGGCGGAGTATTCGCTACGCACTACTTTAACATGACGATCATACTCACCAGAGTCAATATATTCATTTAGAAAATACTGGCCGATTCCACTTACAATGGTCTCGTCCACGCTGAGGGCATAGCCCATCATGTCAATGAAGTCTGATGGGCCTACTGCATAGCCAATTTTCATCATATATGGAAAAATTATGGCATAAGAATACACATATATTACCAGTTTATTAACATCCAGTGCATAGAGACTTGGTAATATTCTCTTTGTGTAAGAAAACTCCTGCTGATAATCCTCTTCGATTATAGGTACGTTATAAGTATTTGCCAACTGCAGCAAAGTCTGCCGTTTCTTCAGAGACATCGTAATCCCCGTAGGATTATGGAAGTTAGGCTGGGTATAGATGAACTTTGGCTTGTATTTCCTGATTGCATCCTCCAACATATCCATCCGCATGCCGTCCTCCTCCATGGGTACAGTGGCAATATTAATGCCGCGATTATAGAAAATGCTGAAGTTATCCGGAACGATAGGTTCCTCCGCTACAATCCAGTCTCCTTCCCGTAGATATAGAGAAATCAAATAACTGATGGTTTGATTGCTCTCTGCCATGATCTGTACATTTTTCGGCATAACATAGATGTTCTGGCGAGTTAGCAGACGACAGATATTTTCTTTAAGGCGCTCGGTTTCCCGACCAAACTCAGTCATGTGGTCTTTCTCGCTGTTATTGAAGATTCTCTCTACTATGTGCTCCATTTTTAAAACTGGGCTCAGCTTTCTATCCATGATAATACCACCAAAAGAAATCGCGTCCTTTGACTCCGATTTCCAGTAAATATCATTAAATCGTTTCTCTGCCCGTCGAAATTCATAGCGGAAGGCTTTTTCCAAGGGAAAGAATCTTTTACCAAAATCGGTAATCTCCTTTGGTACACCTACAAAATATCCTTTTGGCTTCTGTCTGGATGCCGTTACCAGTTCCTCTGCTATCAAAACATTGTACGCTTTGACCACCGTGTTTCGATGGACGTTCAACGCTTCTGCCAGACGACGCTCCGCAGGTAACTTGAACCCTGGCGTCAACTCCTGAGACAAAATCTTGTCTTTGATTTTAATGGCGATTTGCTGGTACACAGGTACATAGCTGTTACGATCTATAGTCAATTCCATAATTATTCATCCTACAACAATTCTCGAGGTATCTGAAAAAGGTTCTTAATTGTGGTCAATATGGTAAAAAACCTTTTTACAAGATTCGCTTATGTTGAATATTATACTTCAGAATAGACCTCATTAGAATAGGCCTCATTCTCTGCGACTTTTTCTTTACTATTTCTTACTTTATTCACATATTTATCCCATATGGTTAGCATAACGATACCAATGACCATGACAACGGTAATGGCGATAAACATATAGCGGTAACCTCCAGCTCCGAACGTATCCAGGAGTTTGCCGGAACAGAATGGAACAATTACCTCTGGAAGGTAGCCGAGGGTGCATACTAGACCGATAGCGGTTCCTGCAACTCTAATCGGAATACCGCCCTCTTCCATCATGGAAAATACTAGACTGTAGCCACCGTACATGCCTAAATAAATTAATATACACAATACAATAAATATTGCAGAACTCATATTGCCCATAATAACCATCAACAACGTGCAGATTGCCATCAGTGAGAATGTCACATACATAACCTTGGACCTGCCAATCTTATCGGCAAAAATTGCTCCGGTGAAAGCAGCTACAGGTCTCACATACTGAGCTGCAATGGTAACGACTGCTCCTGCAGTAGCCGCCATACCAAATCGAGAGGTAGCATATGGTGTAAAATAGTAGAACGCAATATTCATCACATATGTGCAACATAG
Source organism: Anaerovorax sp. (assembly GCA_034927775.1). Classification (GTDB taxonomy): domain Bacteria; phylum Bacillota; class Clostridia; order Peptostreptococcales; family Anaerovoracaceae; genus IOR16. The sequence goes on from JAYFPL010000228.1 coordinate 5,362, forward strand.
GATTGTCGAGAGAATCCATAGAGCCGGCATCTTGATTACTTCAAGGATCTGAGCTACGGAAAACTTTTCCTGCTTCTCAACTTTTTCAACTTCAACGGAAGGTTTATTATCCTTCAATAATATGAAAACTAGAATGCCAAGCAAAACCGCAATAATAGAGTAATATGTGATTACACCGTTGAGTCCTGCTGCCTCACTTGATACCTTGCTGAAATAACCGAAGATAGCGACAATGCAAACACCATCTATAGCGTATACTATGCCTCTGCCACCGTCCATGAAACCATATGCCTTGCTCTGTTCATTTTCATTGGCGATTTCACGCAGACTCTTCAAAAGAGAGGGCCAAAATGCAAACAGAGATGTAAATCCCCACATGGCATAAATGGCAAGCAGCATTACATAATTTGGATGCATTAGATGAAGAAATCCTCCCGCTCCAGTTAGTATCAAAGAAGCTGACATCAGTTTTCTGGGAGATACCATGTCTGCAACGACACCTCCCAATAAATAAGATATCATACCGAAAATACCGAACATGGATCCGAAGGTTCCCATCTGGGTATTAGTCAGATGGTAGGTGGTAAGATAAGCGTCGTAATAATACGATCTGAAATAAGGAAGTCCATAAATCATTGCCCCTGCGATAGTGATGACTACCAGGGAAAACAGGTTCTTTCTAAGTTTTGAAGTAGATTCCATTCTTTTTCTCCTCTCGCTTGTTGAATATTCTAATAATTTTTTGTTCATTATATTTCATGTTAGAGTACCAATAAAGTACCAAAAAAAAATAAAAAAGGTTTTGGCGTAGTCCAAAACCTTTTTTAATACTATAATTGTAGTTCAACCTTATGAACTATTATTAGAACAGAAATCATCCTAACTGGAGAAATGCTCATAATAGATTGATTGCGCAGAATATGTTTTAATATCGACATCTAAGCTTAGAAACTTAAATTCTCTAATTTTTCCAATAAAGATTTATCTATATTTAACGCTTCGCCGACAATTTTTGTATTCTCATCAATATTTCCGCATTCGGTCATCGCACGAAAATGTTCTAAACGCTTTGACCAAGCATCATTAGGTATATCAGAAATAGCCTCCCATTTATTTCCACTTGTGGCTTCATAAAAATTAGCTTCCACAGCCTTAATCATTTCTCCAAGCTTTTTTGAGGCATTTTCTAAGGCAGTCATGATTTCTTTCGGGTCATTTGATAAATCAATAAGACCTAAAGATTCTGCGGAAAGAGTGTTTAAGTAATTTTCCGAAACTTTAGAAGCGAGTCCATTAGACGAGGCATCATATTCATTGACAAATCCACGGTAAATTTCAACATAGTCTTCGACCACTTTTGAATAATCGGTAGAAATGCTTTTCTTGTAGCTATCTATCCATTCTTTAGCTATATCTGGTGAAATAAATGAATCACCATAAGTGCCATCAACAATGCCTTGTAACTCATTAATTCTTGACGTGGTATAGTTTAATTTTTCCTTAAAGTAATCAACTAATTTATATACTGTTTCCAGTCCGTTGCGTTGATGATGTAGCGATATTTCTGCCCATTCAGCTTCTGTATATGTTCCGTTTTGTGGTGAATTCTCATAATCTATTAGATTGTTTGTAGGAGTCTTCTCCTTAGTGGTCTTGAGTAGTTCTTGAGCTTTTAGGCTAAAACTTACTGTGTCAAAATTTTGTTTTTCACCAACATCTTCATTAATCTTATTTACAATATTTTTAAATTTTGGATTTTGCATTTGAAATCTTGATATAAACACATTATAATTGTTTATACTTTGAATATTCATAATAACACCCTCCTTTGTAAATCTATTCACGTTGATCTTCAAGCATTTTTACTCGTGCTTCTAACTCTTCGATTTTCGTTTCTTGGTACATAAACAGAGAAATTAAAATTGAAATAATAAATGCTACAAGAACAAGAATAGCCCAAAAGCTTTCAAAAATTAATGTTCCACCAAATAATAGAAAAATATAGCACAGAATAAGGCACATTACAAATGTGCCAAAAAATTTTTTCATTTTTAATTCCTCCTTTGCTCCCAAGAAAATACTCTTTCTATATTATAATTATAGCAAAAAAATCAGTACTAGGAAACCATCAGCAAAATACAAGAATTTCCTTCTTCATACGCGTTCCTTTCTCTTGGTTTCCCTGAACATTACTTTTTAAGGTTTTCTAAAATTTCCTGGTAGCGTTTTGTTGCCAACACACTCGGTGTA
>JAYFPL010000072.1:0-5382 GCA_034927775.1 Anaerovorax sp.
AGTTGTATTTCAAGCAATCACATTACCGGTGGAATTTAATGCAAGCCATCGGGCAATTGTACAAATGCAGGAAAAAAATATTATTTATCCGGAGGAATCCGGTGGTGCAAAGAAAGTGCTTTCTGCAGCGGCTTTGACCTATGTTGCTGCTTTGGCTGTTTCCGTCGCCAATTTAATCCGAATCCTTGCAATTAGGGGGCGCGACTAAAGTGGATGATAATCGAAAAACTGCCTACTTGACATTGCTTGATGTAGAGGAAAAGAGTGCTTATTCTAATTTAGCACTCAACCATTATATCAAGCAGTTAAAACCTGATTCTCCGTCATTGGTACGAGAATTGGTATACGGAGTGATAGAGAATAAATATTACTTGGATTATATCCTTACCTTCTTTGTAAAAAAAATGACAAAGGTAAAAAAAAGTGATTTAATCATTCTTCGTATGGGAATTTACCAACTTTGCTTTATGGATGCAATACCGCCGTATGCTGCAGTCAATGAATCCGTTTTATTGGCTAAAAAATATTGTAAAGGCCGCGATGCATTTATTAATGCGGTTCTTCGAAGATATCAACGTGAAAAGCATAAAATATCACTGAAAGACCTGCAGAAAGATTCTGTGGGATATTTGTCTATAAAATATTCTTATGAACCTTGGATGATTGAACAATGGATTAAGGAATATGGATTTGATTTTACTGAGTCATTGCTTTCGGCGGGGAATCAAACGCCGGAGCTTACTTTACGTGTAAATTTATTGAAAAATTCAGTAGAGCAAATCATTAAATCTATCCGTGAAGAAGGATTTGAAGTTGATAATGGAAAGCGAATTCCTGAGGCAATTAATGTAAAGGGCAGTGGCATTTTAGATTCTAAATTATATCAAAATGGTTTTTTTTCTGTGCAAGATGAAAGCTCTATGTGTGCAATAGAAGCCTTAGATCCAAAACCTGGACAAACCGTAGTGGATGTATGTGCTGCACCAGGCGGAAAAACTTTATTTATAGCAGAAAAAATGAAAAATCAAGGACGTATTTTTGCTAGTGATGTTTATCCGAAAAAACTTGAAATCATTGATAGAGAAGCGTCACGTTTGGGAATTTCTATTGTTGAAACTAAGGCTTGGGATGCAACAAAGCTGAATCAAGAATTCATTGCAATTGCAGATAGAGTATTGGTTGATGCGCCTTGCTCCGGTTTAGGAGTTATTCGCCGCAAACCAGAAATCAAGTACAAAAAATTTGATTCCGAGATGAAATTGTTGCCGCAGAAACAACTTCAAATTTTATCAAATGCGTCGAATTATTTAAAGGTAGGGGGAGTATTAGTATATAGTACATGTACAATATCCGTTTATGAAAATCAGGAAGTGAGCAAAGCATTTCTTTTACAGCATCCTAATTATGAGTTAATAAAAGAAGAGCAGCTTTTTCCAAATAAATCAGGAACGGATGGATTTTTTATTAGTAAAATGTGTCGTCGTTTTTAATAACATTAACATACATCAAAAAGGGGAGAAGGTAGAGGATCAATTTATGCTGAGAGTTGGATTTAAAACGGATCGAGGTCGGCAAAGGAGTAATAATGAGGATGCTTTTTTTATCTTACCGGAGCAAAGAGTTTATATCATTGCAGATGGTGTAGGTGGACATAATTCAGGGGAAATTGCAAGCCGTTTTGCAGTGCAGCAGATTGCAGAATATGTAGCGAAGAATCGTATATCACAAACGACTGAAGATGAAAATTTAAAAGATTATTTTTTAAAATGTTTGCGTCAGGCAAATGAACAACTTTATACGATGGCTAAAGAGAGCCATAAAAATGCAGGTATGGCTACCACATTGGCTTTGGTATACATAAATCATACAAAAGCTTATATTGTGAATGTGGGTGACAGCAGAGTTTATTTAATAAGAGACAAGTTAATTCGTCAAATAACTGAAGATCACACGTATGTGAATCAGTTATTGAAAAGCGGTGCAATTACGAAAGAGGAAGCCGAGAATCATCCAAAACGAAATATGATAACCCGTGCGATTGGCGCGGATGAGGATCTTTTGCCGGATTTTTATCAATTTAAGATTTATGAAGGTGATTTAATATTAATGTGCACCGATGGTTTATATGGAGAACTAACGGAAGAAGAAATCCATACAATGGCGCAGGGGAGAAGATCCATGCATCGTTTGGCAAATGATTATGTAAAAGCGGCAAATGAACGGGGTGGAAAAGATAACATAACCGTAGTTTGCATTATGATATAAATAGGGTTAAATTGTGAAAAGAAGTAAATTACTATTGAAAAGATGGAGGGGCGGCGATGAGTAGCAGAATACTTGCCGGAAGATATGAGTTAATAGAAAAAATCGGTGAAGGTGGAATGGCCGTTGTCTATAAGGCAAGATGTCGATTATTAAATCGATTTGTAGCCATTAAAATTTTAAAACCGGAATTTACGAAAGACATGAAATTTATTGAGAGCTTTCGCAGAGAATCGCAAGCTGCAGCAAGCTTAGTACATCCAAATATCGTTAATGTTTATGATGTTGGTAAAGAGGGGAACATCCATTACATTGTTATGGAGCTGATTGAGGGTAGGGTATTAAGTGATTTAATTAAAGAAGAAGGCCCTATAGAAGTTAGAAAAGCGGTATCTATTACAAAGCAGATTGCTTCGGCACTCAGCCTTGCGCATAAGAGTAATCTGATACATAGGGATGTAAAACCGCACAATATCTTGATTAATCAAGAAGGTGTTGCCAAAATAACTGATTTTGGAATCGCAAAAGCGGTAAGCAGTGGTACCATTGTCGGAAAGCAAACGGAGACCATTATGGGTTCTGTGCATTATTTTTCTCCGGAACAGGCTCGAGGTGGTTATATTGATGAAAAATCAGACATTTATTCATTAGGAATTGTCCTTTATGAAATGGTGACTGGAAAAGTTCCGTTTGATGGAGAGAATCCAGTTGCCGTTGCGGTTATGCATATTAATGATGAAATGGTTCCTCCATCGCAGTTGGTTTCAAACATGCCGGCAGATTTAGAAGAAATTATTTTAAAAGCTACAAATAAGTATCAAGTAAATCGCTATAAGTCTGCGGAAGATATGTTAACCGCATTAAATTTAATCAATTATAATTCCACAGGCAGAGCTGCATCTTATTCTAATACAAAAGATAAAAGTTCAACAATTGTAATGACACCGGTAAGAAATGCGGCAGCTTTAAAAGAGAATCAACCGATAAATACAAATGGGGAAAAGGATGAGGACAAAATGGCAAGGGAAAAAGGTAAAAAAAAGAGATTTAAATTAAATAAGGTAAAATTTGCGGCAATTATATTAGCGTTATTATGTGCAATTCCGGTAAGCGGTCTTTTGGTGAATGGAGTGCAGGCAATGTTAGCACCAAAGGAAGTGACCGTTCCGGATTTAAGAGGCTATACTTTTGAAGAAGCAGAAAAGGAATTAAAAGAATTAAATTTAACTTTAGAAAAAGGAAATGAAGTTTATAGTTCTGATTATGAAGAGGGTTGCATTGTATCACAAAGTCCGGAAGAAGATATGAAGCTAAAGGAAGGTGCCAAGGTTAAAGTAAATATAAGTAAAGGTATGCAGTCTGGAACGGTTCCAAATTTGGTAGGTAAGACTCTTTCTGATGCAGAGTTCATCTTAAAAACCTACGGATATTCACAAGGATTGGTTTCGGAAGATTACAGCGATTATGCAAAAGGCGTTATTTTTGATCAATCTCCTGCATTTGGTGAGGAGGCGTCTCCTGGATCAAAAATAAGTTTAAAAATCAGTCTTGGCAGCAAAAATGAAGAAGTGGAGATGCCGAATTTACAAGGATTGGATTTTGATCGTGCAAAGGATCAATTAACAAAATATAAATTGGCTTTAGGAAATCCTTCTTATGAAGCAAGTACTTCTTTTGCAAAAAATCAGGTTATATCTCAAAGTGTAGATGCTGGAGTAATGGTAAAGGAAGGAACGGCTATCGATTTAGTCATTAGTTCTGGACAGGGAGAAACAAGTGGAAAACAGGGAACAGTTGATTTGACCATTTCTTATAGTGATGCAAAAAATCCTATTTTCTGGTTGACGGTTATTGTATCTGATGAAAATGGAGTAAGTACACCAATCAGCCGAGAACAGCGAGATAAAAACGATGGTTCCAGTATTGTTTCTGTTTCCGGAGAAGGAAAGGGTACTATTACCGTTATGTTTGACAATGAAGTCGTACAACGATTGAATGTAGACTTTGCAACCGGAGATTTGAGCTAATGGAAGGAATCATCTTAAAGGGAATTGCAGGTTTCTATTATGTAAGCTGTGGCGGTAATTTGTATGAATGCAAAGCACGTGGAATTTTTCGTAAAGATGGATTGGTTCCGCATGTAGGAGATTATGTACACATAGAGGTTTTAGAAGACGGCAAGGGAATTATTACTGAAATACATGATCGTAAAAATGTATTTATTCGTCCGCCGATTGCTAATGTGGACTGTTTTGTCGTGGTGTGTGCAGCAACAAAGCCAAAGCCGAATTTAGCAATCATCGATCAGTTTTTGGTTATGGCTGAAGAAAATCATACTGAGGTCATTTTATGTATCAATAAAGCCGATTTGGTTAAGGAAGAAGAGCTTAATTCCTTATGTGAGATTTATGCTACGCTTTATCCGGTATGCTGTGTCAGTGGAAAAAACGGATTTGGTATACCAGATTTAAAAAGTAAAATGGAAGGGAAAACTTGTGCATTAGCTGGTCCTTCTGGAGTAGGAAAGTCCACTCTGTTAAATTATCTTCGAGAAGATTATGCTATGGAAACCGGTGAAATCAGTGAAAAAACCCATCGTGGAAAACACACGACCCGTCATGCTGAGCTTTTTGAAATGGAGTCCGGGGGGCGAGTTTTTGATACACCTGGTTTTACATCATTCGATGTTTTAGAGACCGACGAAGACGAATTACCATTTTTATTTCCGGAAATGGTTCCCTATCAGGGGATGTGTCGATATGACAATTGCAGACATTTAAAGGAACCAAGCTGTGCGGTAACACAAGCAGTAGATGAAGGAAAAATAAAAGAATCAAGATATCAGTCGTATATGGCTATGATGAAGGCCATTCAAGAAAAAAGGAGATTTTAAATGAATCGATTAGCACCATCCATTCTCTCAGCGGATTTTTCTAAATTAGGAGAACAAGTTGCACAGATTGAAAAAGCAGGAGCACAAGTAATTCATGTAGACGTTATGGACGGGCACTTTGTGCCAAACATTTCTTATGGTGCAGTTGTTATGAAGAGCTTACTTGGAAAAACAAAAATGCCGTTTGATGTACATTTGATGATAGAAAACCCTGAAAGGTATATTGA
>JAYFPL010000219.1:0-3532 GCA_034927775.1 Anaerovorax sp.
AATACCAATGACTACTTTTCAATACAAGCTGATACGGCTCGGCTGTTCGTGCGGTTTTATTTCCGTAGCGGTCTGCATATTCAAACGAAAGTAGCTTGCTTTCCTGTAAAGCTGTTTTGATAATTTCTAAATATGGTTGTATGTTCCTGTTGCCCATCCACGGACTTAAATCTATATATATTTGATTTGCTTTTAATTCAATGTCTTTAGTTCTTTCGGCGGGGATAAAGCTCTTGACTTTCGCAAGGGCGTTTACTAGTTCATCACCTCGTATCATGTTTGAAAGACTGGAAAGCACCATCAAGATAGCGGAAAGTTCGGCAGTCGAAAAAACTTTTTTATCAATCTTGTATTTCTGCATGATTTCAAAGCCGCCGCCTACTCCCGATGTTGAGTGAACAGGAATACCTGCCATGTTGATAGTGTCTATGTCGCGATAGATTGTGCGGGGTGAGACTTCAAACATATCTGCTAACTCCTGTGCGCTTATACGCTCTTTATCAAGGAGTATCATAATAATGCTAACAAGTCTGTCAACTTTCATCTGATAACCGCCTTCCCAAATTTCTTTTTTTCATTATAGATTGTTGCCATACTGTTGTCAACAATTGGATGGTACAATTAAAAAGTAACAAATTAATAAAGCAATGAAAATGGAGGAAATTTATGTTTACAATCTATGTTTACGTTCTTGATACTTTAGCCGACTGGGAACTGGGGTATGTTATTTCAGAGCTGAATTCTGGTCGATTTTTCAAAAAGGGCGTGCAACGTGTATCACTCAAAACGGTTAGTTATTCTAAAGAGCCAATTAATACAATGGGCGGGCTGACAATAGTGCCCAATTGCTTAATTGATGATATTGTTGTGAGTGAAACAAGCATGTTGCTATTACCGGGCGCAGATACATGGAACGACCCAAAGCATGGCGCTATCATCGAAAAAGCAAGCGAATTTCTCTCTTTAGGCGCTACGGTGTGTGCAATCTGTGGGGCTACCGCTGCGCTTGCAAACTTTGGGCTATTGGATAAGCGTCCGCATACCAGTAATGGACCGGGATTTCTTGAAATGGTTTCTCCTGGTTATAAAGGGCAAAGTTTTTATATAGACAAGCCATCTGTAGCGGATAATAACCTTATTACTGCAAGTTCCACCGGAGCTTTGTTGTGGGCGAAACAAATTATTGAGCATTTAGGTGTTTTTCAATCAAACACACTGGAATCTTGGTATGAATATTTTAGTACCGGTGAGCCTAAACATTTCTTTGCCCTCATGCAAACTTTGCCGTCTAGCAATGAAAACAATAGAAAATTAAATATTTAGTTCCTCACTGATTAAAAAGAGCTGTTTGATTATTTACCTTTAAAGATAGCACATTTCATGTGTTTTGTATTGTGAAAGAAGAACATATAATGTAAGATAGACAGTTATAGGGGATTATTTATAATAGTTTCACTATCAAAAAACAACATTGCAACTGTCAGTTGACATATCTCCAAGTCTAAATGGTGGTTATGCAACCGATTGGTTTCGTATAATTAAACCATAAGAGAAAGGAGTGCTGACTATGAATATGGCAGATAGAATTCAATATTTAAGAAAAACAAAAGGGATTTCTCAAGAGGAACTTGCAGACAAAGTCGGAGTATCAAGACAAGCTGTATCTAAGTGGGAAAGTGAACAAAGTGTACCTGATATAGAAAAAGTAATGATACTTAGTGATTATTTTGAAGTAACAACAGATTATCTATTAAAAGGAATTGAACCAAAGCCGGATATGCCAAATAAATCACCCGATGCACGAATTTTTTCATTAATGGGTACAATATTCAATTTTATTGGTATCGTTGTTGCAATTATGGTTTGGATAGAAAAACAAACAACGATGTCTGTAGCTATTGGTTTAATTTTAATGGCAATGGGATGTATGATTCATTTTATAGGACAATTTATTGGAAATAATAAAAAAATATCTTCTAAATATTTTTCTATACTTAATATTTGGACATTATCTTTAATCCCTATTTCTTGTATTTTCAATTTTATTGATGGCATGATGGGAATGCATTGGTGGACTTTTTCCCCATTGCCGCAACTTGGAAACTCATTGATTTCTTATATACTTTGCTGGTTGTTCTATATTGGACTCTGTATTTTTACAGATGTAATTTTATCGAAAAATCGAAATCTTAAGTTGTGAGATTATGAGCATAACAAGGAAGAGGCAGTTTCTGATAGCATAAATAATAATCTAAGCTTTCTAAAATAATAGGAAGCTTTTTTAATAATTAAATATGAAATAGTTAAATTAAAAAAAGATTGCTTACTACTTTGAGGGGTGTTAGTAATCTTTTTTTGGTTGTCAAAAAACGAAGGAGGAAAAAGTTATGCTGAATTATAGGAGAATCGAAAGTCATATATTAAATCAATGTCGTAAAATGACGAAAACATTTCATATTTTCAATATTGAAAAGAAATATAAGAAAGATATTATAGAGGTATGAAAGCTATCTTGGAAGTAATTTGATAATAAATAAAAAGGAGTCGAAATGAGCTTTGAAAAAATTAAAATGTTTTATAAAGCGTGGAAATGGTTAATTATCACATTAATTTTGTTAGTAACTCTTCCACTGTTCTTTTTATGGTTGCATGAATTTAAATATGCTGAAAAAGATTTAAAATTTACAATTGAAGGCGTTGCTTATCATGTAGAAAATTATGAGGACTTTCAAGAGGTAGAACTAAACTATTCAGGGACAGTTCAGTTAAATGAAATATTAGGCGATGATATGATGATTAAGGGAGTAATTGAGTTTGAAGGTGAGAGCTATCCTGTAGATTTAACTATAGAGGGTATGGTTGATTACATATATCTGTACCGGTTAGATGGATCATATTTTGGTACATTAGCAACAAGACGTAAGTTTGACAGAATGCAACTATATAAAGTTAGCAGTGATAATAAAGAAGAAGTAGAGAATTGTAATAGTTATTTTGTATTTTCTAAACAGGGTGTGACAGAAGTAAAGAATCAGTTACAAGAAAGACTTAATAATAGGTAATTGGAAAGGATGTGACCTATATGAAAAACTATTATACAAAAGAGGAAGGCGATGTTAGAAATAGTGTTATATAAAATGATTGGATTATCGTATGACTAGTTAAATAATTATCTGTCTTTAAAAAGCACTTTCAAAGGAAGTCCTAAATTCACATTTGCTTTTCTTTTTGCATAGTATAATGATAGCTCTATAATCCAGAGAGAATGGAAAGGGGAAAGCAGATGGCAGGAAAGCAGAGACATATGTTTCCGGGAAATAATACACCGGAAGGCTTTTTTTCATATTATCAATACATTTTAAGCCAAAAGGAAGCAGACAAAATCTTTTGTATCAAGGGTGGCCCGGGAGTGGGTAAATCAACCTTTATGAAAAAATTAGGTGAAGAACTTTTAAATGATGGGCATGATGTAGATTTTTTACACTGTTCTTCCGATAACCATTCTTTGGATGGAATTGTCCTTCGAGATAAA
>JAYFPL010000227.1:0-2064 GCA_034927775.1 Anaerovorax sp.
AAGAACGATTAACACCAAAGAAATCCCCATATTAATGGCTAACCCGTAAGGAATCCATGCAACTGCAGCATAATGAACAAAAGCACAGACAGTACAAAAGATGAACGAAAGCATTACATTAAGCAAATTGTTTCCATTCTGTATATTAAAATCTTTATAAAAAGGCAGTTCCTTCTGTGAAAACAGGAAAAATGCAATCATTAGTAGCAATAGATTAAGAAAAATCAAGATCAAGTTAGGAATTACTCTCAATCGAAATATAGCTATAAATAATATACTAATCAACAAATAAGCCGGAATAATGTATTGATACAGGAACCCTTTAAATGCGCCTCTCATTACCATTCCGGGATTATCAATAGGCAGAGTCTTATAAATCCATGCCCCCTTATAATTTTCACTTGAGCTTATCATTGAAAAGGAGGAATCAAGAAAAGCAACGGAAAAGTATAGCATAAGATAGTATTTCCCATTTGAAATTTCTGAAAATGACTCAGCAAATGATTGATTGCTATTGAAAAAGTTTAGTAAAAAAATAAGTGGAAGAATCACAGCAAAAGCCAGATTCGGATATAATTTGAGTTTTAATTTTCGTTCATTACCCATCATTTGTAATGTAAATCTGAAAAATACTTTTTCAATCGGATGGCTGCAAATAATGTTAGAAACAGCTCTTTGAAACGATTCTTTTCGTAAACTTATTTGTCTGACGCTTCCGCCGCTGTTCAGTTTCTGTAATTTTTTTTCAAAACGAGGTGCAACAACCTTGACATATAGCGTTACGGTTATTAAAGGAACAATCAATCCAATAAGGCTAAGCGATCGGTAATGCCAACTAGTATCCATTTCTATCAGAATCTTAAAGGGAGCCGAAAACCATGCTGATGGAAGGAAAAAATCCCACAAATGCGGAGTAACATTTAGATTCAAATTTGAAATATCGAAGATACGTCCTATTAGCTGATACATAATTGTCATAACAGTAACTAAAACAATTTGAAAATAATTTATGATATCCTTTAATTTTTCACCACTAAATATAGTTAGAATTGCATAGTAGAAAAGTGCGGTAAATAAAATTGCAAAACCACAAAGCAGTATGATTTCTAACAATAAAAGAAGAAAAAAAACAACGCCGTAACGAATCAGCCCAAAAACAAGCGATCCCCCTGAGATTGCCATTGTTATGCTGAAAAGATAGACAATAATGTGTATTAATTTTGCTGTATTTAACGTTTTGGCATTGATTGGTTTCGGTAAAAGAATATTTTTATCATCCACATCTAAAAGTACCGAAGAAAAATCAGAAATCATACTCGTCATAAGCATAAAAAGAATCATACCAGTGATAAGATTCATTTTATAAAATAACGGCAATGGCAAAAACATGAAAACTCCTATTACAATCCCCATGATTGCATAAATGATTAAAGCAGACCGAAATGTATTCTTCTCGGCTTGCTTCTTTTCATTCATCATAATGGTTGGGACTCTTCTCTCATCCATTGTAAATTTAATTTGTAAAATTTTTCTCATAATTGGATAGTCAATTCCATTCATCTGAAAAACAGAACTGACCTTATCTAAAAATTTCAAAAAAGCAAATTCTTTCATTTTACGCCTCATTTAAAACAGAAATAAACGCCTGAGCGATTTCTTTATATTGATTAAATCCCGTCAGTTGATTGAAGATTTCTTCGAGTGAACCCTCACTGTTTTTTTCCTTTAAATCCAAAAATGTACCGTCTGCTATGACTTGGCCATCCTTAATCAGAATGATTCGATCACTGATTTTTTCAACAACCTCCATGATATGTGATGAATAGAAAATGGTTTTCCCCTGCTCCGCAAGTTCTGTAATAATTTCTTTAAAAATCATAACACTGTTTGCATCCAACCCACTTAAAGGCTCATCAAAAAATAATATATCAGGATTATGCAGAAGGCTTGCAATAATCAATACTTTTTGCTTCATACCCTTTGAAAAGGAAGAAATTCTAGTATGAAAAAATTCCTCCACTCCAAATAAAGACATCAATTTTTTAGCCTTTTCATAAACCTTAC
>JAYFPL010000019.1:0-9543 GCA_034927775.1 Anaerovorax sp.
AAATTAAATATGAATTAGTAAAATTTAAAAGGATTGCTTATTACTTTGACGGGTGTTAGCAATCTTTCTTAGATCTATCACCGAAGTGATTAAAGCTTGGTGGAGGAAATTTAAAATGGAGAATGAGGATTTTAAAGAACAGGCTAATCATGATTACCTCGAAGTGGTGATATTTTGATGAATGTAAACAAATTTATATACCCTTTATTGTTGCTGTCTACATTTGTGGACGGCTATTTTCAAATATTTTTAATTTATATGTAACCTTTTGCTATTCCCATTTGTATTATTAGTGAAAGGCTTTTCAAGTACAAAGGAGTGAACTCATGAGGGAATCAGTAGAGGTGCTGATTGACAAGTACAAGAACAATTTATTTGTAATTGCATTTAATGTTTGCAAAAGTAATCAAGATGCAGAAGATGTTGTTCAAGATACTTTCATTCAGTATATATCACAAAAAAAAGATTTTGAAACGGAGCAACACATACGTGCATGGCTAATACGAGTAGCAATTAATAAAGCTAAAAATAAGAATATGACTTTTTTCAGACGAAACACTCTCCCTTTGGAGGATTATATAGAGACATTAACATTTGAATCGACCGAATCCTCCGAATTGTTTGAGACAGTAATGAAGCTACCTGAAAAGTATCGTGTTATCATTCATTTGTTTTATTATGAAGACTATTCTATAAAGGAAATTTCAGATATTCTAAAAATATCTGAAAGCAATATTAAGGTAAGGTTATCACGTGGAAGACTGTTACTTAAAAACACGCTAAAGGAGGTATGGGAAGATGACAAATAAGGAAAAATACAAACAAGCGTTTTCTACAATGCGTATCTCTGACGAATTTTCTTTGGAGGTAAAAAATATGACAACTACCAGTAATAAACCAAAATTTAATCGATTGGTCGCAAGTATTGCTGCATGTGTACTAATTGTGGGCAGTGCTACGGCTGCGTATGCCACTGATTTTTGTGGAATTCAGCGCACGCTCCAACTTTGGATACATGGTGATCAAACTGATGTAACGATTCAATTCGACGGAAGCGGAAACTACAACATGGACTATACCGATGACGAGGGAAATATTAAACATCAAGGTGGCGGTGGAGTTTCTTTTGCACCTGATGGAACAGAAATACCTTTATCAGAAGATGAATTATTAGAAGAGATAACAGCCCCTGATGTTCACTATGAGGATGATGGCTCTATTTGGGTTTATTGGTTTGACCAGAAGATTAATATCACTGATAAATTTGAAAATAATGTCTGCTATGTTAAGCTGGTGAATAATGAAGAAACTTTGTATATGACTGTAAAGTATCAAAACGGCTATGCTACCTCTCCCGATAAATATCTAAGTCCTTCTTTATTCAACTGATGTTACAGTAAACATCAAATAGCAGTGACTATTATGAGCATAACACGGAAGAGGCAGTTTCTGATAGCATAAATAATAATCTAAGCTTTCTAAAATAATAGGAAGCTTTTTTAATAGAAAATTAAATATTTAGTTCATCACTGATTAAAAGGAGCTGTTTGATTATTTACCTTTAAAGATAGCACTTTCATGTGTTTTGTATTGTGAAACAAGAAAATATAATGTAAAATAAACAGTCTATGGACTATGTATATTAATTAAGGGAGAACTTAGTTTTGAAATATATAAAAAAATTACCTGCAACAGATAACGAGTTAAGTTCTCAGTTGCAAAAAGATGGTTGGATAAAGATTAAAGAGCCTAAGAATGTAGTGTTGGCAATATTATTTTCTTTTCCATTCATGTTTATTTTAAGCATTGTTATCGTATGGCTTGCGTATTTGCTTAGACCAGAGATTTTTAATTTTATTACATCAAATTCATTTAGCCTTACTATTCAATTAAATATTAGGTTTCTGTTTTTTATAATAATAATTGTTACCTATATGTTTTTACATGAAATGATTCACGCAGCTTTAATTCCCAATTTTATAAAATCTGAAAAGACATTCTGGGGAATCAACGGTCTGTTTGCGTTTGTTTTTACGACAGAGCCAATTACAAAAAGGAGATTTCTTATTGTTTCATGTATGCCATTTGTCTTACTATCAATAGGGTCTATGCTATTCTTTGATTTGATAGATTATCTTAACGAATATACTTTTTTATTATGTCTTATAAATGCAGCTGGCTCTTGTGTTGATTTTCTTAATATGATCTTAATTGGTTTTCAAGTGAAACCCGGTCATACTATCATCAATAATGGTTTTGAAACATATTATAGCCCCACAAAATTAACATAACACGGAGGAGGCAGTTTCCAATAGGATAAATAATAATCAAAGCTTTCTAAAATAATAGGAAGCTTTTTTAATAGAAAATTAAATATTTAGTTCCTAACTGATTAAAAAGAGTTGTTTGATTATTTGACTTTAAAGATAGCACAATTTCATGCGTTTTGTATTGTGAAAGAAGAAAATATATTATAAGATAGGCTGTGAGATGGATTATTTTGATATTTATTCATTAAATAGTTAAACAAGTTAAAGGGATTATTTATATTAGGCGAAGGAGGAACAAATATGTTGTCAGTTAAAAGTGTGAAAAATAGTTTTTGGCGTGTTCCTTTAATCACCTTAATTGCAGGATGGCTGTATAGCAAATGTTATTTCCGAATAGCACTGCGTTTTGGTGTGACAGAACCCGGTGTGATTGATGATAAGATTTCTCTTCTCGCAAGCGGGTTCCTCCTAATGGTTACATTGATACTTGGATGGGCAATTCTATTACGAAAGCAGACACGCATTGAAATATTTGTCTCATCCTCCATTGTTGTTGTATACAGCTTATTGTTATGGGCAATCCAACTTCTTACCAATAGTACAACAGGTTCTGCCGCTGTAGTGTTTATGCATCTGGCTACGCCTTTGGAGTGGATGACATTTCCATCTCTGCTTGGAATATATTTGCAAGAACATAGTGCAATTACAATTCCTCTCATTGGATATTTACATTTTTTTGTACCTTGGCTTTTTATAATATTTGGTCGAAAAAATACAACAGAGACACTTGGTCTATAAATCGGTTTCCTTTGAAGATTATAAGAATAACACGGAAGAGGCAGTTTTTGATAGCATAAATAATAATCTACGCTTTCTAAAATAATAGGAAGCTTTTTTAATAGAAAATTAAATATAAATTAGTTAAATTAAAAAGGATTGCTTACTACTTTAACGGGTGTTAGCAATCCTTTTTGTATCTATCACCGAAGTAATCCTTATTTTATTACTGTAACAGGGTTGCTGCGGGTTGTCAAAGAACGAAGGAGGAAAAAGTTATGCTGAATTATAGGGGAATCTAAAGTCATAAATTAAATCAATGTCGTAAAATGACGAAAACATTTCATATTTTCAATATTGAAAAGAGATATAAGAAAGATATGATAGAGGTAAGAAAGCTATCTTAATAAATAAAAAGGAGTCGAAATGAGCTTTGAAAAAATTAAAATGTTTTATAAAACGTGGAAATGGTTAATTATCACATTAATTTTGTTAGTAACTCTTCCACTGTTCTTTTTATGGTTGCATGAATTTAAATATGCTGAAAAAGATTTAAACTTTACAATTGAATGCGTTGCTTATCATGTAGACAATTATAAGGATTTTCAAGAGGTGGAATTAAACTATTCAGGGACAGTTCAGTTAAATGAAATATTAGGTGATGATATGATGCTTAAGGGTGTAATTGAGTTTGAAGGTGAGAGCTATCCTGTAAATTTAACTATAGAGGGTATGGTCGATTACATATATCTATACCGGTTAGATGGATCATATTTTGGTACATTAGCAACAACACGTGAGTTTGACAGAATGCAACTATATAAAGTTAGCAGTGATAATAAAGAAGAAGTAGAGAATTGTAATAGTTATTTTGTATTTTCTAAACAGGGTGTGACAGAAATAAAGGATCAGTTACAAGAAAGACTTAATAATAGGTAATTGGAAAGGATGTAGCCTAATGAAAGACTATTATACAAAAGAGCAAATTCAAGCTGCCCAAAATACTGATTTGTTGGAAGTCGTAACGGCAATGGGGATTCAAGTTCGCTATGACGGAAAATCGAAAGGGCATGACCAATACCGATTTGTAGACCATGATAGTTTATTGATTAGTGGAAATTTATGGTATTGGAATAGCCAAGAAAAAGGAGGAACTCAATCTTGGGTTCCATTATTATAAAATAATATCTATTTTGGTCAATAAATTCAAAATAATCACATTTAAGCACTCGAATACAACATTTCGGCTTTTTGTTCTTGTAACTACAAAGCTTAAATGATATGGTTTGGTCATAGAAATTTCTAATATTATTTGATTAATCAAAAAATAAAAAACTATAATTAGGAAACTTATCTCATATTATAGGTACTTTATTAAGAACCTATAATTTCAAAAGAAAGAAGGTAAACTCATGAAAAGAATCTTCACAGAATATTAAAGCAAGATAATTTTGACGGTGTGGGAGTATTTTCTTTCACACCGTATTTTGATAAAAAAGAGTTAATAATATTCATTATATTTTAGTTAATTGTAAAATTAAGAAAGGAAAATGGATAGAATGAAAAAGGCATTGTTTATACTGTCCATTATTATATTTATTATAGCTATAAAGGGAAATTTTGATGTCATGTTGATGGGTAGAACAGTTACAAAATGGAACATTCTGATAACAGTTTGTTTTGTAATATTCTGGTCGATTTTTCTCATATGTGCAAAAAAGACAGATAGTTTATTAAAGTATTCATTGACATTAGGTATATTAACTTCTCTTACTGCAATCATTGGATTAGTAATTAATATTTTTGACCTTTCGTTAACTATCATAATTATTCCTATATTCATATTCTTAACTCCACTGTATGGAATGAAAATATTTTTTAATAATAATATTGCCTTTATAATTGCAATGATAATTATTTCTATTTTATGGAGTTTTTTAAGCTTTATATTAGTAAGAAGAACAAAACCAAAATAAATATAAAGAGTAGATTCTTGACGAAAAATATTGCAAAAATATGGCTAAGGATTTTGAAATTAATTTGAAAAGAGGCAAAAGATTAATTGAGGAAATTCATATGAACAATTACTAAAACAGCCAATAGGAGATTTGAATGAAAAAATTTTTAAGTTCATCAATATGAAGAAGATGAATTAGGACTTTAGATATAATGATATGGTTTGATCATAGAAATTTCTAATATTATTTGATTAATCAGATTACTTATTATCTTATAAGATATTAAATTGGAGTAAAGTGATGAGTAAAAAAAAATATTATATTATATTCTGTTTCATTTTTTTGATTTTTACATTAGTAACCGATGTTTTATCACCAGATTTTTTTAATATTCACCGAAGAAATTATTCAGAGCATTTAAAGTATATTTCGGAAGAAGATTATTTATCCCAACATAGAATCGTGAAGGAAGCATCTAGAAATGATGATTTTTTAGAAATAGAAACTATTTTACAGAATTATATGGAGAATAAGTCAGAGGTAGATATTCAACCAATTGAAATCACAAAAAGAATCATTAGTGATAATATTGTTTTTGAATGTAAAGTCATAGCTTTACTGGACTTAGATAAAGAAAACAAGATTGTTGTTATACCCAAAAGTGTATTTTTAGTGCAGGCAGTTCCACTAGATAAAGGCATTAAATATGAACTTGGAGGACCATATTGTGATATTTGGGAGGAAGAGCCAACAATTTTGATTATGGGCGTAGGCAGAGTTGATATTACAGAAGAAGCTGCGAAAAGAAATAACATCGACTTGAGTACATATGTAAAAGATGCTTTTATTGAAAATAATTATTGTAAGCGTATAGATATTTATGGAGAATATGTATTCGGTAAATAAAACTCTTTTAAATAATCTTTTTGCTACTTTAATAATCGGATTGTCGTATGAGTAGTAAATCATGTGATGATGGGGGGCACTATGAAAAAGTTTTTTATATTAATTATGTGTATAGCGATATTTTTCAGCTTTAGTGGATTCAGTGATTCTGCTCATTTTGGTCCGCATAAAACAGGTAGTCCATTGGTGCATGCCTATAAGAATATGCCAAAAGAAGCCTATTTACCTACATTTCCAATTAAAGTGAATGGGATTACTATAGATAATCAAAAAAGCAAATATCCATTTTTAGTATATCAAAACACAACCTATCTGCCGTTGACCTATCAATTAAATCAAATTATGGGCGTTAAGTTATATATTTATGAGACTATGGAAAAGAGACCTGATAATTTGTATCGAGTATATGTTGGACGTGAAGAGATAGGTTCAAATACTTATAAACCACTATTAATAAAAGGCTCAAATTCTAAAAAAATAAAAGTAAAGCAGCTTACGATGCCATTACAGTTGAATCATATTGGTTATGACAATGATGATTTTAAAATTGGAATCAACCCACCCCCTTTTATATATCAGAATATCATATATTTACCGTTAACTCCCAAAATTATAACAGATGAATTTGGATGGGAGTATTCTTGGGATGCAAGCAAGGGCTTAGAAATAAATACCCATGACCCTGTAAGACCGATTATTTTTAATCCAAGGGGAATTGACCAAATGCAGCCAGTTAATTATATAGAAAATAATCCATATGATTATGCTTGTGAAGGAAATGTATATGTAGGTGTTAAGAATAAAAGTGTAAGTAATTATGAGAATAATTTGGTAGTCATTAAAGAAAAAGGAAAGCCTCTAAGGAGTATTAAATTAGAAGGTTTTTGCGGTATTTGGTATGCATATATACGTCAAGTTGATAAGGAACTTGTAGAAAAAGGTATGGTTTATCCAAGCATAAAAAATAACGAGTTTACATTTATTGGTGCAGAGATAAAGAGTGATGATCCATTTATAAAAAATGAAGATTTATATTTGATAACAGTAGATATTACAAATGATCAAATTTCATATAAGAAATTGCATTAATTATTAATGTAAGAGTCTTATATTTGGAAGGCAAAAACAGTCAATAGGAGATTTGAATGAGAAAAAATTTGAAACTTATCAATATCATATGTACGTTAATTTTATTATTATCACTACACTTTGATTTAAGTTTCTTTAATTCGCCTTCTGATAACAGAAAGATAAATATCTCAGAATCATTAAGTACTATTACAATAGAAGAATACTCAACTATGTATATGACGAAATTTAATGAAAAGGAGATTCCTCTAAATCAAGAAAGTTTAGAAATAAAATTGATTTTAGAAAATTATGAAGAAAATGAATTGGGATTTTCGATACAGGCAATTAAGATAATAGAACAGGAGAAAGTTTCTTTTCGATGTGACATAATTGCATTAGTGGATTCTGAGATGAAATTTATACCAGAGAGTGCTTTTATAAATCAAATTACTGTTTTGAATGATAATATTACTTTTCAAGAAGCTGTTTCCGGGTGCAATATCACGGAAAGTGATAATACAGTTTCTTTTATAGCTAGGGGAATACTAAAAGTGTCAGAAAAAAATGCTCAAAAGCAAGCAATCGATTTAAAAGTTTATGAGAAGTATATTGGAGAAGATGAGTATTATAGATTAATTACTTTTGATGGAGAATGCAAACTAGACAAAGATGTTTAGGTAACGGGGAATATAACGGTAACGTTTATTGAGGGGGTATAATGAATAAAAAGGTATATTGGGGCATAGCTATTACAGTTTTATTGATATGTATTATAGGCTCGATATTTATTTCTCATCAAAATAAACAGAAGGAAAACATGGATATTGAACAAGTTGTAAATTCAATAAATGATGAGACGGTTAAAGAAATTGCTCTGGATTTATATGTTTATCCAGTCTATGGAATAACTGCTACTTATGAAGAAGTTGATGAAGTAGAACAAGAAATCACAAATAATTATGAAAATGTCAACAATGAAGAAATAATTTCAGAAATTAAAAAATTATCTAAATTAAAAGGAGATGAATTAGAAGAAGAAGTAAGGGGAGTTGTTAAAAAAATATTGTTAGATAATATAGATAATCCGAGCATTCGATGGGAAGAATCATTTGTCAAAAACTATGTATTAAAATATTGTCCTGAATACATAGAGAGAATTGAAGAAAATGAGATGAGGATTGTTTAAATATGTCTAATTTTATGCAAAAAAAGAATTTAGTTGTATCAATTATATTAAGGATCTTAGTAGTAATTTTTGCTTTATTAATAATATGAGATAACTTACCATATCCGGAAAATCAATTCGGAATTGTAAGAGATGAATCTTTTTATTATAAAAACTCCTCCTACTCAAAATGACTGTAATGATGATTTTAAATACGAAACTACAGTGGTTCTTGAGGTTTCTTGCGTTTTGTATTGTAAAAGAAGAAAACATATTATAGGATAGGCACATGATGGATTATTTGTGATATTTGAGTATTCAATCTTTCGGCGGCATAAGTTATAAGAAAAATTCTTCTAGGTATATTCATGGTTCACCGGATATGGTGAAATTGAGATGGATCATGATGATAAGATAGAATTTGAACTGGGATATCATGTGGGATACTATGCACGGGTGATTCAGAATGATATTTTTACAATGAAAAAACTTTCGGATTATGTGCAACTATATTTTGAAGATGATTGTGTAATAACCTCGAAAAGGAGGGCATTATGATACGTTTTTTAAAAGAATATTATATTCGCCTTTTTTTAATAATATTAACAATCTGTATTATTGCTGCATGGATATTTGAAGGAAATATATTTCATAACCCTTATTTACTTTTATTATATCTCATAGTTTTAACAATTTATATCTTTCAAAAAAAGAAGTCCTAAATAACCATTTTGCTTTATGGTTGTAGCCATATATTTTTTGCTTTCTATATTCAGATTATAGAAAGCTTTTTTTATGGAAAAATTATAAATATTGATTTGGTAAGAGTACTTTTATATTTTGAATATGAGAATAGACTCCTTGTTCTAGTTTTCGTATAAGGTAGCTATATCATGTATTCTACGCTTCATTTCTGTGCGGATATGTAACGGCTCTAAACACTCGCATTTATCCCCAAAACTGAGAAGAATATTGTAGTAGTATTCGTTCTCTATGAAAGGAAAACTAACAATGTAATGCTCATCACCGTCTGGCGAAAAGTGTTCATAAGCGCAAAAATCAAGTACCCTATCCATCACAGATTTATGAATACGGATTTTGATTTTTGTTTGCATAGTTTCCAAAATCTCCACAAAGTCTAAAATCGGTTTTTGATAATCTCTTGGTGTAAAAGTTTCCTCTTGCATTTGTAGGTTTGATATGCGGGATAGTTTGAATAAGCGATAATCGTTTCTTTTATGGCAATACCCTTGCCAATACCAATGACTACTTTTCAATACAAGCTGATACGGCTCGGCTGTTCGTGCGGTTTTATTTCCGTAGCGGTCTGCATATTCAAACGAAAGTAGCTTGCTTTCCTGTAAAGCTGTTTTGATAATTTCTAAATATGGTTGTA
>JAYFPL010000091.1:0-10933 GCA_034927775.1 Anaerovorax sp.
TACAACAAAGCGTACACATTTAATTGTTGCAGAATTATATGATACTGGTTTGGACCATACAAAAGTATGTGTTGAAATTTATGAGAATGTTCGAAGAGAAAGAGTTAAGCTATCTGCAGATGCTTTAAAGGATATGCAGCTTTTTTGTGATGGAAGTGCAGGAATGGTCAGTGTAACTCAAAAAATGTTAGAAGTAAATCATACTTCAATGGAAGAGACGGAAGGCATTATAGACACTTTAAAAAGCATTGAAGGAATTGAAATTGCTGCCCTTTTAAAGGAAAAAGAAAAAGATATTATTAAAGTCAGCTTGAGAGCGAAAAGCTATGGAAATGTTGCAAATATTGCTCAGAAGTTTCATGGCGGGGGTCACATTAAGGCAGCAGGCTGTACCATTCATGATTCTTTAGATAATGCGAAAAAGATGATTATTGAAGCCATTGAAGAAGAACTGATGAAGGGAAGCTCTTTATGTTAAAAGACGGAATTATCAATTTACTAAAACCTGCTGGTATGACTTCCCATGATGGTGTATCCATGCTTCGTCGTTTAACCGGGATTAAACGAATTGGACATACAGGGACATTAGACCCTTTTGCAGTTGGTGTATTACCTTTGTGTATTGGAAGCGCTGCAAGAATTAATGAGTATCTTGATTTGGATGAAAAACGATATCGATGTGAAATGCAGCTTGGCATTGAAACCGATACTCAAGATATTTGGGGTAATGTGATTGCATCAAATTGGGAAAAAGCATCTTCCGTTACAATAGAACAAATTCAATTTGAGTTAAATAAATTTCAAGGATTCATTCAGCAGACACCGCCACAGTATTCTGCGATTCGTGTCGATGGGAAACGTCTTTATGAGTATGCAAGAGCAGGACAAACCGTAGAGATTAAGAGTCGGCCTGCGGTCATATCCGATATAAAGCTGCTTTCGTATACTAAAAATAGCGGCAGAGTGATGATTGAAGTAGTTTGCTCAAAGGGCACTTACATAAGAACGATTTGTCAGGATTTAGGTAAGGCTCTTGGTTGTGGTGCAGCTATGAGCTTTTTATTAAGAATGGAAAGTGGTGCTTTTACTTTAGAAAATGCTGTTACGATAGAAGAATTGCAAAACTGGAAGAATGATTCAAAAGATGGAGAATTAAAGGAAGATGAGGCATATAAATATCGACTTCCAACTGATTTTTCTTTAAATTATTTTGGGAGTCTTTTATTATCTCCTGGTAGAGAAAAATGGTTCTTAAACGGCGGTTATTTGATTGCAAAAGATGTGCAAATCATGGAAAAGCCATTTCAGAAATATGATTTGGAAAGCGTAAAGCTTCGAATGAAACATTTAAAGATTCAAGAAAATTATAATCTGGCTTATAAGGTTTATTCGGATCAAACATTTTTAGGGGTTGTATTTTACCAGCCACAAGCCAGAAGATACGTTGCAGATAAGGTGTTTTACAAATGAAAGTATTTACAAAATTAGAAGACATTAAAAATATACAGCCTACAGTAATTGCTTTGGGTAATTTTGATGGTATTCACAAAGGTCATCAAGAATTGATACGACGCACGGTAAAAAGTGCAAAGATTGCCGGATTGAAAAGTGCAGTGTTTACTTTTACGAATCATCCTAAAAATGTGCTTTCTGGAAGCGCTTTAATTAAAAATATTTTATATTTTGAAGATAAAGTCCAAATTCTGAAAGCCTTGGGTGTGAATTATTTATTTTCCATTGACTTTGATGAACGCATTCAATGTATGAGCCCAAATGAGTTTATTGAAGAATTACTGGTGAATACATTTAAAATGAAAGAAGCTTATTGCGGATTTAATCATCGTTTTGGGTATAAAGCAGCGGGTAATCCGGAAATACTAATGCAGCAGGGTTTAAAATATGATTATGGTATCCATGTTCTTGAACCATATAAAATCAATGGTAATGTAGTAAGCAGTACTTTGATACGAAATTTAATTGCTGTAGGGGATGTTGAAACATGCATGACTTATATGGGCAGATACTATAGTGTGGGTGGAACAGTGGTAGTTGGTAATCGAATAGGAAGAACCATGGGATTTCCAACCTCAAATATCACCATTGATGAATCCATGGTAACGCCGGCAAATGGCGTATACATTACGAACTGTACCTATAATGGTGTGAGTTATCACAGCATTACGAATGTAGGCTTAAAACCAACGATAGGTGTTGAAAAAAGAAACATTGAAACACATATGTTTGATTTTAATAAAGAAATATACGGAAAAGAAATACGCGTAGAATTTCTGAAAAAATTAAGAAATGAACATAAATTTAAAGATATGAAGAGTTTAAGTGATCAAATTCAAAAGGATTGCCTAACCGCACGGCAATTCCATGAGAAAAATGCAGGAAAATAATTCTTTACAAACCTTTGAAAAACATGATATTATATAGTGTAAAAATGATACCTATAGCTGAGTAATACGACTCTCCGACGTAATACCCGGTTGCAGGTGAATAAGAAAAGGAGAAATAATTATGATTACACAAGCAAAAAAAGCAGAAATTATTAATGAGTACAAAACTCATGAAGGAGATACTGGATCTCCTGAGGTTCAAGTTGCGGTTCTTACTTTTAGAATCAATGATTTGAATGAACATTTAAAAATTCACAAGAAAGACTTCCACTCCAGAAGAGGTCTTTTAAAAATGGTAGGACAGAGAAGAAATCTTCTAGGCTACTTAAAATCCAAGGATGTAGAAAGATATAGAAGTCTTATTGCACGTCTTGGATTAAGAAAATAATCAGAAATGAAAGGCGGGGAATCAACCTCGCCTTTTTTTTCAAATCGGGTGCGGGTCAGGCTTGAGAACTTAACTTATTGATAGAAGACAGGCAATAGGTTAACTTGTCAAGCCGGACCTGATTAATTGAAAGGAAAGGTTTTAGTACATGAGATTTGAAGATTACAGAACATTCAAAACTGCATTGGGTGGACGACTCCTGCAAATGGAAATCGGAAAGGTTTGTGAAATGGCAAGCGGACAGGTTATGATGCGTTACGGAGATACCGTTGTCAATGTAACCGCTACTTGCTCAGCAGCACCAAGACAAGATATTGATTTTTTCCCACTCAGTGTAGACTATGAGGAAAGAATGTATGCTGCCGGAAAAATTCCTGGTGGTTTTATTAAAAGAGAAGGAAGACCTTCTGAAAAAGCGATATTAAATTCACGTTTGATTGACCGTCCAATTCGTCCTTTATTTCCAAAGGGCTTCTATAATGATGTTCAGGTTGTAGCAACCGTTATGAGTGTGGATTGTGATTGCGCACCGGAAATTGTAGCAATGATTGGTTCTTCTGTAGCGTTATCTATTTCAGATATTCCGTTTGATGGACCGACAGCGTCTGTTATGATTGGAAGGATTGATGATCGTTTTATCATAAATCCAACGAAAGCAGAGAGAGAAGAAAGTGATTTGCATTTAGTTGTATCCGGAACAAAGGATGCAATCATGATGGTAGAAGCCGGAGCAAATGAAGTACCGGAAGATATTATCTTAGAAGCGATTATGCTTGGTCATGAAGAAATTAAGAAATTGGTTGCTTTTATCGAAGATATTGTAGCAGAAATCGGAAAACCAAAAAGAGAACTGAATTTATATACAATTCCGGAAGATATTGATGCTGCTGTACGAGAGTATGCAGTAGAAAAAATGAGAGCTGCCATTCAAACTTATGATAAGCAGGAACGTTTAGACAATATGGATGCAGTCGAAACAGAAACAAAAGAGCACTTTGCAGAAATTTATCCGGAAAATGCGAAGGACATTTCTGCTGTTCTATATAACATTACAAAAGAACAGGTAAGAAGCCTTATTTTAGATGATGGTGTACGTCCGGATAATCGTAAAACGACGGAGATCAGACCGATTTGGTGTGAGACTGGCGTATTGCCAAGAACGCATGGAACGGGTCTATTTAAGCGAGGACAAACACAAGTATTATCCGTTGCAACGTTA
The DNA here is from genome assembly GCA_034927775.1 of Anaerovorax sp. Lineage (GTDB taxonomy): Bacteria > Bacillota > Clostridia > Peptostreptococcales > Anaerovoracaceae > IOR16. Next base: position 4,010 of record JAYFPL010000091.1, read on the forward strand.
GGTGCTATGGGTGATGCTCAGACGATTGATGGAATCGGTGATGAAGTACAGAAGCGTTATATGCATCATTATAATTTCCCTCCTTACAGTGTCGGTGAAGCAAGACCAATGAGAAGTCCGGGAAGACGTGAAATTGGACATGGTGCTTTAGCAGAAAGAGCTTTAATTCCGGTATTGCCTTCTGTAGAAGAGTTTCCATATGCGATTCGTGTTGTTTCGGAAGTTTTATCTTCAAATGGAAGTACCTCTCAGGCATCAGTATGCGGAAGCTGTTTGGCATTGATGGATGCCGGAGTTCCAATCAAGAGACCGGTAGCAGGTATTGCTATGGGATTGATTGAAAGAGTAGAAGAAGATGGTTCTAGCAAGATTGCAATTCTTTCTGACATTCAAGGTATGGAAGATTTCCTTGGAGATATGGACTTTAAAGTTGCCGGTACCGAAAAGGGTGTAACCGCAATTCAGATGGACATTAAGGTACACGGTTTATCCAGGCAGATTTTACAGGACGCATTAAAGCAGGCACATGATGGAAGAATGTATATTATGGATCAAATGATGCAGGAAATTACGGTTCCAAGAGAACAGCTTTCTCCTTATGCACCTAGAATCATCTCTATGCAGGTTCATCCGGATAAGATTCGTACTATCATTGGACCGGGAGGAAAAACTATCAACCGTATTATCTCAGAAACTGGAGTTAAAATCGATATTAATGATGAAGGTCTTGTTTACATTGCAGCACCGGATATGGAATCAGCGAATGCAGCTGTAAAATCAATAGAGCTTCTTGTAAAAGAGGTTGAGGTTGGTGAAACCTACGTAGGAAAGGTAATGCGTTTAATGGCATTTGGTGCATTCATTGAAATTCTACCAGGAAAAGAGGGATTGCTTCACATTTCAAAAATGGCGAAGGAACGTGTGGAAAAAGTGGAAGACATTATGAATGTTGGAGATACTGTGACGGTAAAAGTTGTTGAAATTGATAACCAGAATCGAATCAATTTAACGAGAAAAGGATTGGAAGACATTGAAATTATTAAAGCGTAAAGCATAGAAATTGGTCTTTCATTGCAAATAAAAAGTAGAAAAACTAGGATAACCAATGCATTGGGTATCCTAGTTTTTATATAGCGAAAATAGCGTTTTGATTTTATAAAATAATATAATGTTTATTCAATATTTTAATTAGTAAAATATGGGTCGGATTTAACAGAAATGTCACAGAAAAGAAATGAAACAGTGTCTTGATATTTTTATATTAATTTTATAGAATGAAACAGTTAAGAAATATGGAACAAAAGAGGGAGAATGGGATATGCAAAAAAAGAAATTAGCAGCCATACTGGCGTTAAGCTTGACGTTATGTACGGTGTTAAGCGGATATGCATTTCAAGATGGAATCGGGAATGTTTATTATGAATCAAATCGCGAAATTGCTCGTCAAACATACATAAAAGAACAAATTGCAGGACATATTCAAAATGGCATAGAACATGCTTATATGGTAAATAGTGATGAAATTGATGGATTTATTCAACCTTACGTGTTCTCAGGAGAGATTAATGGTAAATATACCTTAACTAATATGATCGATTGGATTGAAAAATCAGGTTATCGTGTTGTAGCAGGGATTAACGGGGATTTATTTGATACGGCGACCGGAACTCCAAAAGGTCTGACAATACATAATGGTAAAATAAAAAGCTCTGGTTATGCTCCGGATCGTGTTTTGGCCTTCGATGCATCCGGTGCGGCATCTTTGGCTACGGTAAACTTAGCTTATAATCTAAAAGCAATGACGCCTAATGGTGAAGTTCCGATGCAGATTAATTACTTTAATGTTCCGCATGGAGGTGCAAAAGGATTACACTTATTTAATCGTCAGTATGCACCAAATACAAAAACAACGGGAAATTGTGTTGAAGTAGTGCTAGATGCGGGGAGTGTAGAAAATGCAGAACCAATAATTGGCAAAACCATTACTGCGACAGTTGTATCTGTCACATCTAATACTTGCAATACTGTTATTTCCGATAATCAACTCGTCCTATCTACGGTATCGGATTCTGCAACAGCTCCAATACTTGCGACATTAACACCAGGCAGTACGGTTGATATTTCAGTAACGGATAATGATGGTTCTTTAACGGATAAGAAAGAAGTCATTGGTGTATACCATGTGATTGCAGAAAATGGTGTGGTGACAGCTACCAGTAATTCACTCAACCCGAGAACTGCAGTTGGAATAAAAAGTGATGGATCAATCATAATTTATGGCGTGGATGGAAGACAACCTTCCGTTTCCGCAGGACTTGGTCTTGTAGATTTAGCAAAACATTTAATTGCTCAAGGATGTACAACTGTTTTAAATATGGATGGAGGAGGTTCTACTTCTTTCGCAGTTCGATATCCTGGAATTAAGGATAAGGCATCGGTCATTAATTCACCTTCGGAAGGTAGCCTTCGAAAATTAAGCAATGGCTTGTTCCTTGTTTATAAGGGGCAGGGTGACGGTGTAGCTGAAAATCTTCATGTATACTCTGCGATGACTCTGGCTATGCCTGGTGCAGATGTGCAACTAAAGACTTATGCATCGGATTCCTATTATGAGCCAGCAAATTTACCCGGATCCGTTTCCTATGAAGTAACAAAAGGTGAGGGCAAAATCAATGATGCAGGTTTATATACAGCAGGTATGCAGACCGGCTCAGAAGAAGTTACAGCACGTTCGGGGAATCTTTCTGCTGTTGCAAAAGTTCAAGTCGTTAATGACATTATTTTTACTCCATCGGTTACCAGTCTCATGATTGATCCCAAAGGGACAAAAGACATCAATGTCATAGCTAAATTCGGATTTGCTCCTGTAAAATCAAAGGATTCCTTGTTTAAGTGGTCTTGCGATAAAAACATTGGAACGATTGATGAAAATGGTCTTTTTACTGCCACAGAGCAACCTGCGGTAGGGGGCTATATTTATATAAGCTATGGTGAGAAAACGAAATCAATTCCGGTTCAGGTTGGAGGAACCAAAATTACTTTTGAAGATATTCAATCACATTGGGCAAAGGACTTTATTGAAACATTAGCGGGCAAGGGAATCGTTAGGGGAATGGATCAAACTACTTTCCTTCCAGATGCACAATTGACACGCGCTCAATTTTTAACAATGCTTGCGGCGGCTTCGAAAGAAGATGTTCAAAACGCTCCTGTAAGTGGATTTACTGATGTTTTGAATACGGAGTGGTATTACAGTTACGTTAACTGGGGTGTTTCAAAAGGCATCGTTAAAGGTATGGATGCTACAACCTTTGCACCAAATGCAAATATAACAAGAGAGCAGATGGCAATCATGCTTAAGAATTATGCAACATTAACAAACATTACTCTTTCTGGGGAAGGGAATACCACATTTACAGATAATGCACTAATCAGTCCATGGGCGTTGGAATCTGTGCAGGCCATTGCTGCCGGCTCGATTATGAGCGGAAGACCGGAAGGGAATTTTGATCCGCAGGGTCTAGCGACCAGAGCAGAGGCGGCTACGGTACTTTGCAAAATGCCGACTCAGTAACGCAGAATGAAAATTACATATTAAAAAAAAATCCATAGAAATGGAATAAGAAACAACACCTCAAACATACATTGCTTTGAGGTGTTGTTTTATGATGAAATGGAAAAGATGGATGTTTCTTATTGTAGGTATGCTTGCCGTTTTGTTTGGGATTTATCAAATAAGTACGTTTCTTGTAATTTTATTTGAACCGATTGAAAGTACTTGCGGAAAGGCAAAAGAAGTAACGGCAGTAAAAGGAGAAGAAGACATTGTGATGAGAAGCGGATCAACGGACAGTCAGAAATTGACTCTTACTTGTAATGTTGATTGGGGCGAAGATGTCTTACCGGGGATGTTGGATACATTAAAAGAAAAGAAAGTCAAAATTACATTTTTTGTTTGTGGAAGATGGGCAGAGAAAAATCCAAGTCTGTTACGACGAATGTTTGTTGAAGGTCATGAGATTCAAAGTCATGGATATTCTCATAAACTAAGTACAAAAATATCAAAAGAAATGGAAAAAGAAGAAATAGAAAAAACAGCTGATGCTATTTTTCGCTATACCGGAGAAAAAACAATTGTATATGCGCCTCCTTCCGGTGATTATGACAGTGAAACCGTTGATTTATGCAGAGAGATGAACTATAAGCTTTCTCTTTGGTCTTCTGATACCATAGATTGGAAGCCGGGTTCAACAAAAGATATTATTAAAGAACGAATCCTAAAAAAGCCGCTTTCAGGAGCCATTGTTTTGATGCATCCAAAACCGGAAACTGCAAAAGCATTGTCAGAGTTAATTGATGAAATACAACAAAAAAATATCAAGATTGTTCCATTAAGAGAGCTGGGTGTGTATTAGAAATACAATATTCATTGCAAGATAACTGAAAATTGGATATAATAATATGTATGTTCTCATAAACAAATGAAAAGAAAGTGGTGTACTTATGTTAATAAATAGAACCTTGAATTGCGGCATTCGTGTCGTTATGGAAAAAATTCCTTATGTACAATCTGCTTCAATAGGAATTTGGGTAAAAGCAGGCTCTGCGGATGAAAATGAAATAAATTCGGGCATTTCACATTTTATTGAACACATGTTATTTAAGGGAACCGATCTTCGTTCGGCCAAGCAAATTGCTTCTGATGTTGATAAAATTGGAGGTCATATCAATGCATTTACTGGGAAAGAAGCAACTTGCTATTATCTCAAAACCTTGGATTCCAACTTAGAAAAAGGCTGTGAGATATTAATTGATATGCTTTTAAATTCAAAGTTTGATCCGGAAGAAATGACAAAAGAAAAAATGGTAATTTGCGAAGAAATGAAAATGATCGAGGATTCTCCGGATGAATATGCTCAGGATTTAATCAGTGAAGCTGTATTTCATGGAACGAATTTACAAAGTCCTATTATTGGTACAGAAAAATCACTCATGGGGATTCAAAGAGAAGATATAAAAGATTACATTAATAAAGAATATACGCGTGATAATATCGTGATTTCTTTAGCAGGTAATTTTGATGAAGAAAAAATTTGTGATTTTTTTGAGGGTAAATTACAATCTTTAAATGAAAAAAAAGAATCAAAAAAATTAAAATTTGCTGAATATAAACCAACTTATATTGTAAAAACAAAGGACATTGAACAGTCTCACATTTGTCTTGGACTAAAGGGAATTAAACTTGAACACGAACTTTATTATGCTATGGCATTATTAAACAATGTAATGGGTGGAAGCATGAGTTCAAGATTGTTTCAAAATATACGAGAAGAAAAAGGATTGGCTTATTCTGTATATTCTTCGGCAGCTGCATATGTAAATTTAGGAAGTTACACAATTTATGCAGGTGTTGGTCATGATAAAGTAAGTGATACTATCCAGGCAATTGCTGAAGAATTACATTTTCTTAAAAAGAACGGTATTACACAAGAGGAATTCTCTACTGCAAAAGAGCAGTTAAAGAGTAACTATATCTTTGGACTTGAAAATGTAAATGGACGTATGTTTGCCATTGGAAAGAATACGTTATTACTAGGCAAAGTTCACACCCCGCAAGAAGTATTGTCAAACATTAATGGTGTCACAATGAAACAGATTTTTGACATTGCAGATCTTATTTCAGATGTAAGACAGTATTCTGCAGTTTTAGTGGGAAGAAAAGATGTGGATTTAAAGAAAGTTTTAGAAAACACGATCTGTTAACCCCTTTTCTTATAAAGGAGTATTTGAATGAAAATAAAAATAAAAAGTATAAGTGGTTTGCTTCCGCAATATGAAACGGAAGGTTCTGCAGGAATGGATTTAAGAGCGCATTTAGATAAATCAATGATTCTTAAACCGGGAGAACGTACTTTGGTACCAACCGGAGTATTTATTGAACTTCCTTTCGGATTTGAGGCACAAGTTCGTGCAAGAAGCGGACTGGCTATCAAACATGGAATTGGAATGGTTAATGGTGTCGGAACGATTGATAGTGATTATCGAGGTGAAATTAAAGTTTTACTGATTAATATGGGTAAAGAAGAGTTTCCGATTAATGATGGGGATCGCATTGCTCAGTTAGTTGTTGCCAGATATGAAAGAATTGAATGGGAAAAGACCGAAACCTTAGGTGAAACCAAAAGAGGCAGTGGTGGCTTTGGGCATACAGGAATTTAGGTCTTTCTAAGATAGATTCAATAGCACGGATTCCCCTTTTTCACATATATTATAATATAGTCTTCGAATTATTTTAGGTTCGATTTCTTCTATCATAAGTATCCTTGTAAAGTGAGTCTCCAATCATTTGGTTGACTCACAATTTTCATAGAGAACTTGTGAAATGGAATATATGTTATAAATGGGGGGTTATTATGAATGAAACAATTAATGAATTGGATTTTATTGATCAAGCCGCTCTATTAAACCGACAGAAATTACCGGAACGATTGTTTCATGCAAAAGGTGCAGGAGCTTATGGATATTTTCGGCCATACATGTCGTTAAAAGAGTATACAAAAGCAGATTTTTTACAAAGCAGTGAAAAAGAAACACCTGTGTTTGTAAGATTTTCTACAATGAATGGGCAGAGAGGGTCTTCTGATACCTCAAGAGATGCACGAGGATTCTGTATAAAGTTTCATACAAATCAAGGTGATTATGATTTTTTAGGAAGTCATCTTCCGGTTGAATTTGTCAGTGAACCGGAAGCTTATTTTTCTTATTTAGAATCAATAAAACCACAAATAGAAAATAACATAATAGACAAAAGTAAGTTTTGGGAATTCATTGCAAAAACACCAAAATCCGTTCATAAGCTTTTATGGCTTTATTCTGATTATGGAACTTTGAAGAGTTATCGAAAAATGGCAGGTTTTAGTGTGT
>JAYFPL010000207.1:0-17390 GCA_034927775.1 Anaerovorax sp.
CCTTCTATAATACCTGGCTTTCTTCCGTATTTTAAAACCATTAAATTATAAAGTTGATCTCCAAGAATATCTTTCCAGTAAATCTGATTTAAAAGCATGGACACATACGTTTCAAAGTCAACATGATCTAGTGAAAACTCATTTTTCTCTAAACTCATTGAAAAAAAAGTTCTGAAGTATTCAATACAAGCATCAACTTTAGAATTTATTGGGATTGATGGATTATCCATAATTCTCTTAGATTTTCTTTTTAGAAATTCTCTTTCATTATAATCTAATAAGTCTCCAAATTTACTAATTGCATGTAGTTTTTTATAATGATATTCTTTGTGCTCTGCCGAATCATCCACATCAATCGGATCATATACCAATCCACAGTCTTTGCATGTAATTAATTTTTCAAAACCAAGCATAAAGTCAATGGATACATTAAATCGATCTGCAACTTTTTGTATGTTTTCTGGTCCCGGTGTTTGACCATCCAACCAATTTTTAATTGTAGTCTGGTGAACTTTTAAATCTTTAGACAGTCTGTAAGGTGTTAGATTCCCGTTTTTCATTAGTTGCTTTAATATTCCAGAGAATGTCATAAGGGGGTACCTCCATAAATAGTCTAATAAAATAACATATTTTAGATTAAATAACCTTGACATAATCTAATAACATTATATATAATTAGATTATTCCGAAAAATTGGACAAAATATAAGTCTAATAATACGGTCATATTGTTATTTTAATCTATAAAAATAGACTATCATATTAAGTAAGTTTATGCAAGTATTTCAAAAAGAAAGGAGGTTCTTGGGGGGATATTACATAAAGTATAAACTATTTAATAGGGATTAATAGAAATACGAATGAATAAGGAGAAGAGGAATGTTTGATAAATATATAAATTATAATCGAATTACAGAGGATATGATTCGCAATCGCGAAGATAATCTTATGGCTTTGGAATCACTAACAGAGCAGTATGCTGAATTGATAGCGAAAGATGGCGTAGGGGCAATTAGTTATGAAAAAGAACGTGTTCAAGTAAGCTTAAAAAATGATGCTATGGTTAATAATGCTATCCAAAAAGAAGCAATCAAAAAGAAATTGGATGAGTTAAATACAGAGTGTAAATTATTTGAGAAAGCTTGGAAACATCTTACGATGGAGGAGCGGCAAGTACTTGAAGTTTTTTGCAGCCAAGATTTAAAAAAACAAGATGCAATTGATGTGATTTGTGAACAATTGCATTGCGAACGTGCCACCGCATATCGAAAAAAAGATGCTGCTTTAGGAAGATTTAAAAAACTATTATTTGCATAATGAGACAAAGTTGAGATGAAATAACACTTTTTCAGTGTTATAGTGATATTGGTGAAAGATGCAAAAGATTATTCATATTAGAGAACCATTATATAAGATGGTTCTTTTTTATTTGTAAATTACATCGTTCACTAATCTATTTAAAAAGAGGCTGTTAAAAAGTCTTTTTAAATGTTTTACTGTGGACGTATAAATCACAGATAAGTGCGAGAAGCAACCTCGTAAAATGCGTAATTGAAGATGGAGGGGCTATGAAGAGAAAATTTTTAAAGGCGCTTAAAATTGAAGGTATGACGAAAGAAGCTATAGATCAGATTATGGCTGAAAACGGACGGGATATTGAGAGAGAAAAGGCAAAGAACAAAGAAAAACAGAAAAAGCTCATAGAAAAATACAGCTTGAAAGATGGCATGAAATCTCTCGGAGTCATTGATCCGGACTATCTTATTTTTAAGCATGGAGGTATGGACAATTTTTCTTTTAACAAGGAAGGGGAGCCTTTAATGCTGGAAGAGATTCTCAAACCTTATAGAGAATCCTTCCCTTATATTTTCAGATAGGAGTGTCTGAATAAAAAAGTGTAATTCAGGGGGGAAAATAGAGATTTCATTTATTTGGAGGTGAGGCGGATGATAGATCAAATATTGAAAGGCATGGCGGAAAAATTAAAGATTTTCGGTCTGCCGGTTTACTTAAGAGAAGTAAAAGAGGAGCAAAAGACATCTTGCTTCTTTATTTTACCTCTTGCATCCTCTGCTGAAAAAATGATTGGAAACCGTTATCGGTTAAATCATTCGTTTGAGGTGCAGTATTATCCTCCGATAGAGGAAGTGAATGTTCCGGCGGAGAGCGTAGAGACTTCTATTTTTGAAATATTAAGTTACATTTCAGCCGGTGAAGATCTCATTCACGGAACAAAAATGTCCTCAAAAAGCCTGAATGGCGTTTTTCATTTCTATGTAGATTACAACTTTTACTCTTATAAAGAGGAGGAAAAGGAAAGTGTAATGGAATATGCAGACGTTAAAAATGGTTTAAAGGAGGAATAAGGATGAAATTGAAAAAAGAGGCATCAAAAACAAATCATACAGAAAAATTTTTGAAAGAAAAATTAATTTTTTCAGGTAGGTACAAAGAGAGCCGTGATTTACTTGAAGTATTACTTGAAGAAAAACAAGAATATTGTTTTCAGGAAGTAGATTCCTGCATTAATGAATTTTTAAAAAGGAAGGTGAACTAAATGGCTTTAGGCGGTGGTGTATTTACTGCACAAAACAAATTTTATCCAGGCAGCTATATTAATTTTGTATCTGCAAAGAAAGCATCTTCAGCGTTGTCAGACCGCGGATATGCAGCGATGGCTCTGGAACTGGACTGGGGAAAAGACGGAGAAATTTTTCAGGTAAGTGCGGAGGAGTTTCAAAATAATTCCTTGAAGCTCTTTGGATACAATTATACAGACAAACATATGAAGGGGCTTCGTGATCTGTTCAAGAATGGATTGAGACTGGCTTACTTTTACCGTTTAAACAGCGGGGATAAAGCAGAAAATGATTTTGCGCAGGCAAAGTACAGCGGGATAAAAGGAAACAGCATTCAGATTCGGGTAGCAGCGAATGTAGACAATCCAGAATTATTCGATGTCAGTACTTTATTTGATGCAAAGCTGGTGGACAAGCAGACTGTAAAAGCAATGATAGAATTAGAAGATAACGATTATGTGGTGTGGAAAAAGAGTACCTCTTTAGCAGAAAATGCGGGCGTTTCTCTTTCCAGTGGTACGAACAAGGCATCCGTAACCGGAGAGGATTACACGGCATTCTTAAGCAAGGCAGAGAGCTGTTCCTTTAATGTGTTGGGCTGCCTTTCCACGGAGGAAACCGTTTGCAATTTATTCACTGCCTTTACAAAGAGGATGAGGGAAGAGCACGGTGTAAAATTCCAGACAGTTCTTTACCGTACAGCTGCCGATTATGAAGGGGTAATCAGTGTGGAAAACAAGACAAATGATTCGGAGTATCCACAATCTTCTTTAGTATATTGGACAGTCGGCGCACAGGCGACCTGCTCTGTCGGCGGCGGAAGAGCGAGCCTTTCCAATCAACGCTATGATGGTGAATTTGAGGTGGAAGCAAATTATACACAGATTCAGCTCGCTGACGGCTTGAGAAAAGGAAAATTCTTACTACATAAGGTTGGAGATGAGATTCGTGTGCTGGAGGATATTAATACCTTAACTTCATTCACAAGTGAAAAGAGCAAGGATTTTTCAGGAAACCAGGCTATCCGTGTTCTGGACCAGATTGCAAATGATATTGCAGATCTTTTCAATAGCAAATACCTTGGAAATATCCCGAACGATAATTCCGGAAGAGTTATGCTTTGGAATGACATCGTCAGACATCACCAGGAGCTACAAAAACTGCAGGCCATTGAAAATTTTGCAGCAGATGATATAAAGGTACTCGCTGGTGACAGCAAGAAAGCAGTTGTTGTAGAAGATCATGTAACATTAGTCAATGCAATGAGCGAGCTATATATGACGGTAGTTGTTCAGTAAAGGAGGGAATGTTATGAAATTTATGAACTCAAAAGATGCAATAAGCGGTTCTTTGGCAGAATGCTTTTTAACCATTGACGGAAACTGCTATAATTTTATGCAGGCAATTAACCTGGAGGCAAAGGTAGAGAAGACAAAAACAGAAATTCCGATTCTCGGAAAGACCGGAAAAGGAAATAAAGCAACAAGCTGGAAGGGAACAGGAAGTGCGACGTTCCATTATAATACCTCTGTTTTGAGAGAACTGCTATATAAATATAAAGAAACCGGAGAAGATATTTACTTTGACATTCAGGTGACCAATGAAGACCCGGCTTCAGATTTAGGCAGACAGACCGTCATTTTAAAGGACTGCAACGTCAATGGCGGCATTTTAACCAAGTTTGATGCCAGTGCTGAATACCTGGATGAAGAACTGGAATTTACCTTTGAAGACTTTGAGATTCCGGAAAAATTTAATTTGTTAAATGGCATGGAGTAATGCGGAGGAGAAATAGAAATTATGAGTAATTTAGATGCTTTTTTAAATCCTGTAAAAGAAGAAAACGTAAAGGTAGTGGTAAGCAAGCGTTTTGTTGGAGAAGACAAAAAGCCTGTAGAATGGGAGCTTCGGGCTTTGACTGGTGAAGAAGATGAGGCAATACGGAAAAAGTGTACAAGATCTGTTCAGGTACCGGGAAAAAGAGGGCAATATACGAATGAAACGGATATTAACCGTTATCTAGGAGAGTTGGCAGCTGCATGCACGGTATATCCTAATTTAAATGACGCTGCTTTACAGAAGGCTTATGGTGTTTTAGGAGCGGATTCCTTGTTGAAAACAATGCTGAAAGCAGGTGAATATGCTGAATACCTTGAAAAGGTGCAAAAAATAAGCGGATATGACCAGACGATGGAGGATTTAGTGGACGAAGCAAAAAACTAATTGAGGAGGGCGATGCGGAAGCAAATTTCGCATATTATGCTCTCCACAAATTGAGGATTCTACCGAGTACGCTCTTGTCAATGAGCCGGGAGGAAAAGGCATTTATTTATGCATCCATTCAATTGCGCATGGACGCGGAAAAAAGAGAGGCAAGAAAGGCAAGAAAAAAATAAAAATAGAACGCTTTGAGCTTGTAGCAAAATGTTTCGGCTTCAAAGCGTTTTTCTTTTACAAATAGTAGTCTTTGATTTTACTATTTGTAGAAGAAAGGAAGGGAGTGAGGGAATGGCGACAGTTTTGAATGCATTGAATCTTTCTAATCAAATCAATAATATTTCCAGCCGAATCAATAATATTTCATTGGCCGCAATGAAAACAAAAAATGTTTTTAATTCACTGAACGTTACCATGAATCATACGACGAATATGAATTTCGGTCAAGTCAATCAATCCATTTCTGCTCTGAACAAGAGCGTTCAAAAAGTAGCGGAAACGCTCGGAAGGGCCGATATGCAGCAAAAAAATCTAAATCAGGATATGAAAACAGGGCAGGCATCAGCAGGAAAGCTGGGTGGTATGCTATCTAAAATCGATTTGGCGCAGGTTGCAAAGAGTGTGATACAGACTTCGGATAAAATGGTTCAAACCAAGACAAAGTTGAATACGGCAAACGACGGGCGCCAAACGACGAAAGAATTGGAGGATAAAGTATTTGCAAGTGCGCAGAGATCCCGGACTGGATATTTTGATATGGCATCTGCGGTTACAGCGATGAGCGCAAATACCCAGACATTTAAAACAAATGATGAAACCTTGGCTTTTGCAGAGCAGGTAAATAAGCTGTTTAAAATAGATGGTGCTTCCGGCGAGCAGCAGTCCACTGCAATTATGCAGCTTTCACAGGCAATGGCAGACGGAGCGTTAAAGGCGGAGGAGTTAAATTCTATTTTAGAAGTATCTCCGAGTCTGGGGAAAAGTATAGAGACTGGAATGGGATGGGCAGAAGGCTCTATTCGCTCATATGCGGAGCAGGGAGCGTTGACGGCTTCCGCAGTTAAAAATTCTGTATTCCTAATGGCAGAGAATACAAACGCTGCGTTTACTGCCACACCAATGACGTGGGGAGACGTATGGAATTCGGCAATTACCAGTATCATAAAAGTTTCGCGTCCTTTACTAGGTTTTATCAACATGTTGGCAAACTGCTGGAGTATATTAGAGCCAATCTTATTAGGTGTGATTGCAGCAATTATTACATATAATTCAGTCATGGGTATAGCATGGCTAACAACTTTAAAAGACGCTGCAGCGATAGCATGGAAAACAATTTGTGATTGGGCACAAGTGGCCGCAACTAATGCTACCAAAATAGCAACGGAAGGATTAAATGCGGCTCTTGCAGCTTGTCCAATTACGTGGATTATCATTGCAATCATTGCTCTAATAGCAATCTTTTATGCCGCGGTTGCTGCAATTAATAAATTTAAGGGGACAAGTTTGTCTGCTACGGGGATGATTGTCGGGGCAATTTTTGTTGCAGGGGCTGTGATTGCAAATACTGTTATTGGACTTTTGAATGCATTGATTCAGTATGTATGGGCAATATTTGCCGAACCATTTATTGGGATTATAGAATGGATTTTAAATGTGACGAACGGTGGATTTAATAGCTTCGGCGGAGCAGTAGCGAATTTAATCGGTCAAATCATTTCTTGGTTCTTATCACTTGGAAAAGTGGTTACCAAAATTATAGATGCAATCTTCGGAACGGAGTGGACCGCCGGACTTGATTCTTTACAAGACAGTGTGCTTAAATGGGGGAAAAATGAAAAGGCAATTACGTTAGACAGAAGTGCACCGACCATAGAACATAGATTTACTTATCAGGATGCATGGAACAAAGGAAACAAGATAGGGGCAGGTTTACAGGACAAAGTAACTGGTCTTTTCAGTCAGGATGATTCTGTTCCAGACTCTTTAAATCAAACCGCAGAGAATACGGGGAAAATGGCAAACACAATGGAAATGAGCGGAGAGGATTTGAAGTATCTCAGAGATGTTGCAGAGCGTGAAGTAATCAATCGTTTCACAACAGCGGACTTGAGCGTTACGATGCAGACAACGGCAAACGTCAACAATGATCTCGACATTGACGGCATAATATCGCAGCTCGAGGATAAGACCTATGAAATGCTGGTTTCAACCGCAGAGGGGGTGTAATCTTGTACGAATTTTTACTTGATGATATGCAGCTTCCGATGCCGCCGGAAAAAATAAAAATGAAGGTATCAAATCAAAATAAGACGATCAATTTAATTTCTGGGCAAGAGGTAAATATTCCTAAAGTCGCCGGATTGACAGAAATCGAATTCAGTCTGTTGCTCCCGGCGCAACAGTACCCTTTTGCTGTATATCCTACCGGTTTTCAGTCACCGGCGTTTTATTTAAAAAAGCTGAAATTATTAAAGCAAGGAAGGAAGCCATTTCAGTTTCTTGTAAATCGTAAACAGCCAGGTGGCCGCTACAGCTTTGACACAGAGATGAAGGTGACGCTAGAAGAATATACGATTGAAGAAGAGGCGGAAAACGGATTTGATATTATGGTTTCAATTCGCTTAAAGCAATTTGTTACCTATGGGACAATCCTTGTCAATGTACAAGAAAATAAGGAATCAGGCAGTGTAACGTTGGAAAAGCAAGTGCAAAGGGATGCAAAGGTGCCAGAAAAAACCTACGAGGTACAACCAAATGATACTCTTTGGAGCATCTGCAAAAAAGAACTGGGAAATGAAAAAGTCTACAGTAAGATACTTGTTTTAAATGGCCTTACAAATCCAAATGAAATTTATCCTGGGCAGGTGATACGTTTTGAATAATATTGAATTAATAATAGAGCATGGTGATTTGATTTACCAACCTGTAGTGGAAGAGCCGGTTTGTTGGGAGACGGAGCGTCAGGGCGTACCCGGAAAGCTTACCTTTTCGTTGCAGAAAGATGCAGGACTAAATTTTCAGGAGGGGGATCATCTGTTTTTGCGTGTAAATGAAAAAAAGGTGTTTTATGGTTTTGTTTTTACGAAGAAACGAAATAAAGACGGTCAGATCAGCGTGACCGCATACGATCAGCTGAGATATTTCAAAAATAAAGATGTTGTGAAATATAAAGGAATGACTGCCAGCGAGTTGATTCAAAAGCTAGCTAAAATTTTTTTTCTGCGAATCGGTGAGATAGCGGATACAAAGTATGTGATAGCAGATCGTTTAGAACAAGACAAGACCTTATTTGATATAATAAAAAATGCACTTGCCGAAACATTGCAAGCCAAAAAAGAGCTGTATGTGCTGTATGATGATTACGGAAAGCTGACATTAAAAAATATTCAAGATATGAAGCTAAATCTTTTAATCAATCAAAATACCGCGGAGGATTTCGACTATTGCTCCAGTATAGATAGCAACACCTACAATCAAATTAAGCTCATTTATGAGAGTCAAGAAGCCGGCGGGATAAAAACTTATCCAGAAAGAGATATTTCTTCTATAAAGCGATGGGGGATTCTGCAGTATACGGAGAAGTTGAATAATCCACAGAATGGGGAAGAAAAGGCAAAAGTCTTACTCTCTATGTACAATCGAAAAACAAGAACCTTGAGTATTTCCAAAGCGTTTGGCGACATTCGAGTCAGAGGAGGCTCATTGCTACCGGTTAGCTTGGATTTGGGCGATGTGGTAGCAAACACGTATATGATCGTCGAAAAGGTGAAGCATACAATTTCTGCGGATATGCACCAAATGGATTTATCATTAGCGGGAGGTGACTTCAGTGCCTAACTTACTTCAGATTATGAAACAAGCTTCCGCTGATGCGATTGAAGAAGGAAAACCTGTAAATTTGGTTTATGGGACGGTGCAGAATACAGATCCGCTAAGAATACTGGTGGAGCAGAAATTGCTACTAGAAGAACCTTTTATTATATGTTCAAGAAATGTTACGGATCATGACGTTAAGATGGAGGTTTCTCATGAGACGGAATTTTCTGGTGCCTATGCGCATCAGCATAGTGTCAGTACTTCCGGAGGAAGCGGGACATCTGATACAGATAAAGAGCCTCCGCATAAGCACGAGTATAAAGGAAAGAAAACATACCGCATATTAAATGGACTGCGTATCGGTGAAAAGGTAATCATGATTCGTATGCAGGGTGGTCAAAGATTTATTGTTTTAGATAGGATAGGGTGATGAGATGATACCGGAACGAACAGATGATTTGAAACAGGATTTTTCCTTTGATGCCATGCCGACAAGTCAGACTTATCGGCTTGACGGAGACAGGATTTCTGGTTTTGTGGACGGCAGGGAAGCTATGGAGCAGGTGGTTTATAAGATACTCGGTACGGAGCGCTATGATTATATCATTTACAGTTGGAACTATGGTGTGGAACTTGCTGATTTAATTGGGAAACCAATGTCTTATATAGCACCTGAATTAAAGAGAAGGATTACAGAAGCATTGATGCAGGATCAACGGATTCTAAGCGTGGATGCTTTTTCTTTTGAAACAAAAAGAAATACCGTGTCAGTTTATTTTACGGTACATACCGTTTTCGGAGAGGTGAAAGCAGAGAAGGAGGTGAGCTATTAATGTTTGAATCCATTACTTATGAAATGATTTTAAAGAGGATGCTTAATCAGGTGCCAAATAGTGTGGATAAGCGTGAAGGATCAATTATCTATGATGCCATTGCACCAGCAGCAGCAGAGTTAAAAAATGCATACATTCAAATGGATGTTATCTTGGATGAAACCTTTGCTGATACAGCTAGCAGAAAATATTTAATTAAGAGAGCAGCAGAAAGGGGGATTGCCCCTTACGAAGCAACACGGGCTATGCTGAAAGGAGAATTTAATACAGATATACCCATTGGAAACCGATTCAGCCTAGATACATTAAATTACACTGCCATTGAGAAAATGGAAGATGGGGTTTATAAAATGCAGTGTGAAACGGCAGGAAGAATCGGAAACACGAAAAACGGTACTTTGATTCCTATTGACTATATCAAAGGTTTGACTTCTGCTAGGCTTACGGAGCTGCTGGTTCCCGGAGAGGATGAAGAAGATACTGAGCATTTGAGAAAAAGATATTATGACAGTCTGGACGCAAAGGCGTTTGGAGGAAACATTCAGGATTATAAGGAAAAGGTTACTGCGCTAAATGGGATAGGCGGTGTGAAGGTCTATCCAACGTGGAATGGGGGAGGAACTGTAAAATTGGTTCTGATTGATTCGGAATATCAAAGACCGAGCACTCAGCTGATTTCTACTGTACAGACAGAGGTGGATCCGATTCAAAATCAGGGGAAAGGACTCGGCCTTGCCCCCATTGGCCATGTTGTTACGGTAGAGGCCGTCAAAGAAACGGTCATTCATATTGCGGCAGACATTACCTATCAAGACGGATGGGGATGGAATGACATAAAAAATTATGTGTTTGACGCCGTTGATCAATATTTTGCAGAATTAGCCGAGAGCTGGGCAGACAGTGATTCCGTGATTGTGCGAATAAGCCAGATCGAAACACGTCTTTTGAATCTGCCGGGTATTCTGGATATTTCAAAAACGAAGCTTAACGGAGAGGAACAAAATATTGCTGTGGATGTAAACAGTATTCCGAAACGGGGTGAGTTCGCTGGATAGAGAGATTAAGTTAATCAATTATTTGCCGCAAATTATGGGTGAGGTTTTAGAATTTCAGGAGATCACCGAAGCAGAAACTGTGGAGATGGTACAACTATACAGTGCTTTGTATTCTGTATCGGATGATCAGTATGTAGAATCTGCAACGGAAAACGGGGTAAAACGCTGGGAGTCTGTTTTAAAGATATTGCCGAAAGGTACAGACTCCTTAGAAGAGAGAAAATTTCGCATCATAACAAGGCTGAATGAGCAGCTCCCATATAGTTACCGGATGCTTTTACAGCTGCTGGAAACGATTTGTGGTAAAGGAGGTTATACGGCGGAATTAAAGGGAAATGATTACACATTGGTTGTAAAGGTAGAACTTACAGCTAAATCTAACTTTGATGATGTAAATGATTTACTTCATAGAATTTTACCAGCGAATTTAGTAATTGATTTGAGTTTACTCTATAATCAGCATATTACTTTAGGTAAATTTATACATATAAATCTTGCAAAGTACACGCATGCACAATTAAGAAATGAGGTGATTGCATAATGGCTACACAGACTAAAAATTACGGCTTAACTAAGCCAGATATAAATGATTTTTATGATGTTGGCATTGATAACAATAATATGGATACTATCGATACCGAATTAAAAAATCTCAAGGATAAAGTATTTACAGCAGGAGATATGTCTAAGTCAATCTATGACAAAAATAACAATGGAATAGTTGATAATGCTGAAAAGGTAAATAACCACACGGTAGAAAAAGACGTCCCTACAGACGCAAAGTTTACAGATACAATAACACCAATTGCAAATAATCTAACTGAAACCATACCTGGAAAAGCATTGGATGCTATGCAAGGGAAATTGTTGTCTGATGGGTTAGAACAAGTAAATGACACTTTATCTAATTTACAGCCAAAGACAGACAATACTTTGAATACTAATAATAAAACGGTGAGCGGTGCAATTAATGAGGTTTTTACATCTGCCAGTAATGGGAAGGCTGCTGTTGCATTTGCTATTACTGGCATGGGAGGTCAAGTAGCATCAGATGCTTCATATGATGAATTATGTACTGCAATAAATAATCTTTCTAAAGATTGTAATGCTATAAATACAGATATACTTGCTGGTAAAACTGCATATGTCGGTGGGAAAAAAATCACTGGAAATATGAATATAGTTACAACAAATAATATTAATGAGCAAGCTATTATAAAAGCTTCAAATACTCCAAGAATAATTATTGCATCATCAACATGTGAAGGTTTTAATGGCGAAGGTTTTTTTACTGGATATAAATTTAATATATATAATGAAGATAGTGGTACATCCTATGCAAAAGGTACATGTAGGGTAAAAATAGATAATGTAACGCTAAATCGTAGTAATATAAGGCGAGACCCTGCATTTACATGGGGAATATTTAAATGGAACACGAGTGGAACTAAAGTAGAAACTATAGCTACATTTGGATCAAACAATTACAGTATAAATAATGTAAATTTTGACTTTATTATTCCTGATACTTTGAGTAGAGATAAAAATTCTATTACAATTGGGATATTGGGAACTAATGATTATTGTTCATCTTCATATTTGTCTAATTTGACTTTTACAAACCTTCAATTATGTTTTGATTATAACCCTTATCAATATCGGGTTGAATATGTAAAAAATATATACCATTCTATAGATTATTCATTATGTTTTAGATGACAATATATTGGAAGGAGAAAGTAATGCATTTTATAGCAAATTATATCCGGGGTAGCCCTTATGATATACCAAAATTAAGGATTAAAAGCATTAAAAATAATATTTTAAAAAGAAAAGAGAGGATTATAAAAATGGAAAATAAAGTACAATTCGGATTATCTAATGTATATTATGCGGAAGTATTAGAACAAGATGGTGTGACTACATATGGGAAACCATTTAAAGGGGAGGGCGCCGTATCTATGACAGCTACACCTACCAATACCGAGGTTAAATTTGAAGCAGATAATAACCCAAATTATTTCGTAAATTATGCAAACGATGGTTATACATTAGAACTCAGTATGGCTACTATTAGCGATGAATTTAAAACAAAGTTCTTAGGCTATAAAAAGGATAAGAATGGATTGATTGCAGAAGACACTTCAAGCATTGCAAAGCCGTTTGCACTAATGTTTGAGGTTGGTGGAGATGCAGAGGCTGTGAGATGTATCTATTATAGATGTACGGCAGGTCGTCCAACCTTAGCTCCTAAGACAGGGACAACACCAGAAGCGCAGGTTGTTCCAGTAACGGTAGGAAAACCAGCAGATAGTCAGTATTCGTTTTCATATTGCAGAAAAACAGAAAACCCTACTGCCTATGATGAATGGTATAATACGGTTCAAAAATTTGTTGAAGGAGTATAACTCATGCAGGCATTAACCAAAACAATTATGATTGATGATAAGCCCGTTAAGTTTCGAGCCAGTGCATTGGTTTTACGAATTTATCGAATTAAATTTCATAGGGATATTATGCAGGACCTTGTAAAATTGAAAGCCGCCCATAAAGCTAAGATAGAGGATGGAATTGATTTTGAAGTCATTGATCTAGAGATATTTGAAAATATAGCTTACACAATGGCTTATCATGCGGATAATTCTATAGGAAGTGTAGAGGATTGGTTGGATCAATTTGGAACATTTTCAATTTATGAAGTATTACCTGAGATTTTAGGATTGTGGATTGAAAATGAAATGTCTACAGTTGAATCTAAAAAAAAACAAAATCAAATGGCAGGGAATTAACCACCCCGCTTTTTTTATTGCGGTGCTTGCAGTTAGGCATCCCCCTTTCGGAGCTGGGGGATGTCACTGTAGGTGAAATTATTGATATATTTATTGAGCGTAGCAATGATGATATAGAATACGATGAAGTTGAAATATTAGATGGCAATGAGGCGCTTAAGTTCTTGGGGGTGAATTGATTGGCTGAAAAAATAAATAAATTAAAAGTAGAAATAGATGGTAATGTTAAGCCGCTGGAAAAAGCTTTAAAAGGTGCAAACACAATCATTAAAGGTGTAGAAAATGAGCTTCAAAAAGTAGAATTACTTTTAAAGTTTGATCCGAATCATACGGAGTTGCTAGCTCAGAAACAGTTACTTTTAAAGAAAAACATCGAAGCTACAACAGACAAATTAGATACTTTTAAATTAGCGGCAGAACAAGTAAAAGAAAAAATGGATGTTGGTAAAGTTTCAGTAGAGCAATATAGAGCATTGCAAAGGGAAATCATTTCGACCGAGCAAAGTCTTAGAAGTTTAGAATCGGCTACGGAAGAGAGTAGTGAAAAATTCAATTTACTAGGCGATGAAAACTTTAATAAAAACATTCAGGCAGCAAGCATTGGAATTGCAGGGGAGTTAGTTGGAGCCTTGGGAAATGCTGCTGTTCAAGCTGGGGTTGCAGCCGAAGGTATTAATAATCTATCAAAAGAGACAGGTTTATCTACGGATGAAATACAAAAATTACAGTATGCCAGTGATAAGATTGGTATTTCTATGGATACGTTGACAGGATCCATGGGAACACTTACTACGAATATGGCTGATGCACAAAAAGGAACAGGTGATGCAAAGGCTGCTTTTGAGAAGCTAGGGGTTAGTTTTAAAGATGATTTGACTGGTGAGCTACGAGACAGCCAAGAAGTATTCGATGATGCAATGTTAGCTTTGAGTGGCGTAGCCGATGAGAGCGAGCGAAATGCTTTATCAATGCAAATATTTGGTGAATCAGCAGAAAACCTAAATCCTCTTATTATGGGTGGGGCAGAAAGTCTGAAACAGATGGGTGATGAAGCAGAAAGAGCCGGACTTATTATGTCAGAAGATACGTTGAATGCAGCCAATGATTTTAATTTAGCACTTGATAATATAAAATTGCTTGGCTCTGAAGCGTTTATGCAACTTGGAGCTACAATAGCAACAGAACTTGCTCCGTATATGGAAACGGCGTTAGATATGCTTGAAAGCGTAATTACATGGTTTACAGATAACAGTGAAGCGATCTTAGGTTGGGTAATTGCATTAGGGACAGGTTTAGCTGCATTAAATGTTGTAATAATGATACAAAATATGGTAGAAGCTTTTCTTTCTTTTAAAAAAGTATTATTGGGAGCAAAGTCAGCACAAGACTTGTTCAATTTAGCCATGAAAAATAATGCGATTGGGTTAGTGGTTGCTGCCATTGCAGGATTAATTGCCGGAATTATTTATCTTTGGAAGACAAACGAGGATTTTAGAGATGCAATTCTAAATATATGGGATGTCATAAAAAAAGGTATCAAAGGGACTATTGATTTTTTAATGAATCCAATTGGTACAATAATAAAAAATATCAAAGAGGTAATTAAATGGGCAAAAAAGATTGGATTGATAAATTCTGATGAAGAGAAAGAATCAAAAAAAAGCAAACAAAAGAAATTATCGGGTATGGCTAATGGTGGTAGCATTTCAAAAGGTACAGCTTTGGTTGGAGAAAACGGTCCTGAGTTATTAACTATGGGATTCGGAGTTGCAAAAGTTACTCCACTTGGATTTGGAGGAACTAGTGATTTGGCAAATGAAATTGCAAGTAAAATCAGTGCAAAAGGTGGAGATACTTATAACTTCTATAGTCCAAAAGCATTAACTCCTTCAGAAAGTGCAAAACAAATGAAGAATGCGCAAAAGGCGCTAATGTTAGGGTTTTAGGTGAGAACATGATTACGCATATTATATTAGAGAATGTTGAACTTAATAAGAAAATAGAAATTGGAAATGACCGAAGTGGATATGTTCTAGGTCTTGTAGATTTTGGACAAGCACCAGCTGTTCAAAATACTACAAATTACATTAATTTGGTTGGTGCACAAGTTATGTCAACACGTTTGGAATCAAGAAGCATTAATATAAAAGGGGCTATTTTTGATATTGGGTCGAGTGTTTCAGATAAAAAACGTGAATTAAATCGAATTGTAAATCCAAATCATACTCTAGCGATTCAGTACAAAAAATATAAGATATATGCAAAAGCGAATTCATCGATTGCTTATGCAACTGAAAGAATAAAAAATGGAAAGAACTTTTGTGAATTTTTAATTCAATGTACAGCATTCGATCCGGTGTTTCGAAGAATAAAAGAAGAAGTTGTTTGTAATTCAAATATAGGACCAATATCACTTTTTCCTTTGCAAATACCATCTTCAAAAGGCATATGCTTTGGTAAACTTGCAAAAATTTCGGTTGCGAACGTTCCAAATGATGGTGATGTAGACACTGGATTTGTTATTCGTTTTATTGCAGAGGAAGGAAATGTTATTAATCCAATTATTATAAACAATAAAACAGGAGATTCTATCCAAATAATAGCAAATATGGATCAAGGCGATATCATCGAAGTATCTACAGTACCGGGAAATAAGTATGCAAAATATATTCGAGGAAAAAGTGAAGTGGATATATTTAAAAATATTACAAAGAATTCTACTTTGAGTATGACGCTTGGTGCTGGAATAAATAATATATCTGTCAGTGCTGCAAAAAATGAATCTAATTTAAATAGTGTAATTAAGTTTACGCCTTTGTATTTGGAGGTGCAAGAATAATGGAAATCTATATTCTTGATGCAAACCTTAATCGTGCAGGTATGGTAGATGTGTATGAATCCTTTAGTTGGACGACATCTTATAATGATATAGGTTCGTTTGAGTTACATTGTGGAATGCGATATTTTAATTTATTACAAACAGATATGCTTCTTCAAAACTCAAAGGATAATAAACATAATGGAGTCATTGAATATGTGGCAAAAGAAACAAATGAGGATGGTATTGAAACTTTAGTTGTAAAAGGAAGAATGGCAGAAATTTTACTTGAACGCAGAGTTGCTCTTGGAGATTATGTTTTTGAGTCTGCACAACCAGCGCAAATCGCATGTAACCTTATTGAAAGGAATGCAATAGAACCGGATGAAAGAAAAATTACTTTCTTGGAAATAGGAAATGTGGTGGATGCAGATGGAGGTACGGTTAATTATGGCTGTTCGAATGAGCAAGTATTAACAGCAATAAAAGATATATGTCAAGAATCATTTATTGGATTTAATCTTCGAGTTGATGATGAAAAGAAAAAAATAATTTTTGATACCTATAAAGGGATAAATCGTACAGAAGAAGATAATACAATTACTCAAATTCATGAAAAAACAACGAATAACATAATCGAAAATGGGATGTTTGCTAATGGATTAAATGGATGGACTCAAGTAGATGGTGGTGACAATTATAAAGGGGTACCAGTGTTATCTGTAGAGTCTCGGCTGTTTAAAAAGGTAAAACTTCAAGATAGACGTGCAGAATATGATGACCAAGGTGAGTTCCAAAAATGGGTATACTTTTGGCGTAAGTCTGGATATGTACATAAAAACTTGTCTTTGAAAAGTAATCATATTTATTATTTGAGAGTACGATGTGATAATCCAACAGATTCAGTATTGGGTTATGGTATTATGGACAATGCAAATGGATGCACTTTTTCAGTAAACAGAACGATTGGAATGCAGAATTACAATGCACTTTATGTACCTGAACGAACAGGAGAGTATAAATTTGCATTAGCTTATGGTGAATTACCAGAGGAGCATAATTTAGCTGTTTATACAGAATGTGCGCTTATGATAGATTTAACAGAAACCTTTGGTATTGGAAAAGAGCCCGGACTTGAGTGGTGTTGTAAAAATATTTACTACGAAAATGATTGGAGATATAAGGTGGAAATTATAGAATTCATCCCAAATAATATAGAACCACTTGTTTTTAGTCGTGATCGGGATACGTTAATTGATTTGCAGTATACAAAAAATATTAGCA
>JAYFPL010000042.1:0-18394 GCA_034927775.1 Anaerovorax sp.
AAGAACCATATTATGAAGATAAAATAAAAGATGATACCGTATTGAATGAAATATCGAAATTAAAGCCGAAATACAGAGAGGTAATTTTATTGTTTTATTACCAAGAATTGAAAGTAAAAGAGATTGTGGCCGCTTTAAATATTACAGAGTCTGCGGTGACTGTTCGGTTAAGCAGAGCTAGGGAGCAGCTGAAAAAATCTTTGAAAGGGTGGTATTTTGATGAATGAATTAAAAACTTATATTGATAATCGGCTTTCCGATATTAAAACAAACAGTAGATTAAATGAAACCATTATAAATAAAACGATTAATAATGGAACAAATAATGAGAAGCAGCATTTACATTTTTCAATAAAAAAATTAGTCTTAATAGCAAGTGTCATTTGCTTGGTTTTTGCGGCTTCTGTAACTGCATTTGCATCGGCAGTTCCTATGTTTAATGATTGGATATATTCAATCAGTCCGAAATTGGCAGAACTGCTTTATCCAGTCAATGAAAGTGCAGAGGATCAAGGAATTAAAATTGATGTATTGTATGCCGGAAATGATAATCATAATGCAGTGGTTTATTTTACGGTACAGGATATTACAGGGATGAATCGGGTCGATGAGGATTTAGATCTTTGCGATACGTGTAATATTGATGGACCATGTGCATTTAACGTAGAGATGCTTTCGTTTGATGAGAAAACCAATACGGCATTTTTTATCATGCGTGGTCTAGGTGGAGAAGGAATGTCGAATCGATTGGTAAATTTTAAAATCGGTAAAATTCAGAGTGATAAAATAACACATGACTGGTACCATACGGGAGTCGATATGGAAAGCTTGATTGACCATAAAGTAAAGAGTTTTCCGGTATCAGAGTATTTTTATACTGGGGGAAGTGAACAACCTGAAAACGGTTTATTTGTTCTGGAGCCTGATGTGATGAATGTTTCTTTCGGAGACGATATTAATTTTGTTACGATTAGTAATATTGGTTTTGTGGATGGAAAATTGCATATACAGACAAAATGGGAAGCCAGCTTTGACAACCATGGACAGCTTGTACTTTTAGATAAAAATAAGACTTCCTTTGATGACGAAAATGCGATTCTTTTTGATAATTATTACTTTAAAACAGAAGAAGATAGTGAAAATTGCAGCAAGGATAAATTTGCGCACCACATTGAATATGTGTTCGATATAAACAGTTTAGAAGAATTGTCAAGTTATCAATTATGGGGAAACTTTGTAGAAGATGGCAGTTTTATCGAAGGTGAGTGGAATGTGGATTTTCGATTGTCTGATACGGAAAAGATGAATATCAATCAAACAGATGGAATTGCAGATCATGTTGAAGTAAGTACGATTGGTGCGTATATCAAGGGTTACAACGGAGAGTATGAACAATGTGATTTTTCCATTGTTTTGAAGGATGGAACGGTAGTTGATTTTTCACAGTTTGGTTCCAATGACTCTTATTACGGCAATCCAAACAAATTTGACGTGGATATGATGTTTGTTGATTCTCCAATTGTGTTGAATGATATTGCAAGCATATCGATTGATGGTTCAAAAATTTATAAAAAATAAACAAAAAAATATAGCATCCCGTAAGGGGTGCTAATTTTTGTCGTCTTTCAAATAAATATAGTAATTCATCATAAATTCCCTTATAATTAGCCATATTAAAAGAAGAATCCAAAAGATGGAATGAAAGAAAAACAGAATTTAAAAAGTAAAAAAGGAGGATATTATGGGAAAAATAATTATGTCACCAAGCAAGTATATTCAAGCAAGAGGTGCGTTGAAAGAGCTGAAAACTTACACGCAAAATTTTGGAAATAAGTTTTTGATTATTACGACCGATTCCGGACTGAAACGTACACAGGCAAGCATAGAAGCAAGCTTTAATGGCACCGATAAGGAAATTGTCTTTGCAAACTTTAATAGAGAATGCTGCAAGACAGAAATCAATCGTTTAATGGGTACCTGTAAAATAGAAAACTGTGATTGTGTAATTGGAGTTGGAGGAGGAAAGCTTCTTGATACTGCAAAGGCAGTAGCACATTACCTTGGACTTCCTGTTGTAATCATACCGACAATTGCATCGACGGATGCACCTTGCAGTGCTCTTTCTGTAATCTATACGGAAGACGGCGTTTTTGAAGAATACTTGGTACTTCCAAAGAATCCGGAAATTGTGGTGATGGACACTGAAATTATTTCAAAATCTCCGGCAAGATTCCTGGTTGCAGGTATGGGGGATGCCTTAGCAACCTATTTCGAAGCAAGAGCAGCCAAGCAATCGAATGCGAAAAATATGGCAGGGCTTTTACCTGCAAAATCCGCTTTTGCACTCGCAGAGCTTTGCTATGAAACCTTGATTGCAGAAGGATATAAGGCTAAGTTGGCCGCAGAAAATCAAGTGGTAACTCCGGCAGTGGAGGCCATTGTCGAAGCGAACACATATTTAAGTGGCATTGGGTTTGAGAGCGGTGGATTGGCTGCAGCCCATGCAATTCATAACGGATTTACGGTACTGGAGGATTGCCATCATTTGTACCATGGAGAGAAGGTTGCATTCGGGACGCTTGTTCAGCTTGTACTTGAAAATGTACCAGAAGAAGAATTGTATGAAGTACTCGAATTCTGCGTATCCGTTGGTTTGCCAATTACCTTAAAAGAAATGGGTGTAAAGAAAGTAAAACCGGAAGAAATTATGGAAGTTGCAAAAGCAGCGACTGCACCAGGAGAGACGATTTATAATATGCCGTTTGAGGTTACTGCAGAGTCAGTTTATGATGCAATCATTGCTGCCGATGCGATTGGCAGTGATTTTATATAATTATATATTGAATTTAAAGAAAAAACTAACTTTAGGAAACCCTTCGACTGTAGGCAATGATACTTAAATTTGCCTACAGTTTTTTCTATACACATGTAAGACTTTTATTTATAAAATTATATAAAAATTGACAAAAACATTGAATTTTCAACATTTTGAAAAATATTCCAGAAAACTCAGAAAAAAATTTTTATTGACTCGACATTAAATGTGTGTATAATAAGACTCAAATTCATATAAGTTTTAAAGGGCATAATCGTCGAAAGGCGATGACGCAAAGCTATAGGGGCTAAGGCAAATAATTGCTATGCCAGCCAGTTGCAGACTTTAAAAGCATATGCATATAAAAAATCGTATTTTGCAAACGGTTTATTATATATGCTTAGTTTGTTGCACGCCCCTTTACGTAATGGATTAGGAGGTGTGTTTTTTTATTCCATCACTTTTCATTCTTTTACTGGGGATATTAAAGAAAGAATTTAAAATTACATATAAGTTTTAAAGGGCATAATCGCCGAAAGGTGATGACGCAAAGCTATAGGGGCTAAGGTGAAATGATTGCTATGCCAGCCAGTTGCAGACTTTAAAAGCATATGCATATAAAGAATCGTATTTTTGGAACGGTTTATTATATATGTTTAGTTTGTTGCACGCCCTTTTATTTCATTTTAGGAAGCGTGTTTTTTTATTATATAGGATATTAAGTTTCTATTATTAAGATACACTCTTTGTTTTTCCGTTGAGGACGTTATTATGAATATTTTAGTAGCAATTACCTTCGGTGTATTCGGCATTGGCATAGGATTAATTCTTCCTGATATTACGAATCAAATAATCCGATATAAAAATAAAAAAAGAACCATTGAAATCATCAATAGGAGTTTCAATAAAAAGTTTTGGGCATTTATTATTGTGCTAAATGGACTATTATGGACCTATTCAGGGATGCGGATTGAAAATAGCTATATCGCTGTCTTGATTTCGTTTATTTTTACCGTTGCAATTCTAATCGCTGTCATTGATATGCAAATACGTCTTATACCGAATGAGCTAGTTCTGCTTTTGTTTTGTCTAAGTATACCGTTCCAACTGCTATTCTTTGGATGGAAAGCATTATTCTATGCATTTATATGTATGGTTTTACTTGGTTTTGCATTTGTCTTCATAGGCAGGATTTTAGGGCTGGAACAAGTTGGTGCAGGAGATGTGAAGCTGGCTGCCGTAATGGGATTGCTGCTTGGTTATCCGAATATTACAGTTGCGCTTATTGGGATGAGTATCGGAATCCTTTTCTTTTGCGGTATCGGATTAATCACAAAAAAACTAACGTTATCTAGCTTTTTTCCATTTGCTCCATTTCTTATGTTTGGGACAATCTCTACTTTTATTTATCTGATAGAGCAGATATAAATAATGGTTTTACTATTTATAAAACAATAAAAAACATGAAAGGAAGGAGGCAGAATGGTATGAAAAAATTTCTTAATTGGATTAAAGAGGAAGAAAGTGGTCAAGGTATGGTGGAATATGGTTTAATCATTGCTCTTGTAGCAATTATTGCAGTTGTTACATTATCACCATTAGGTACGAAGATTGCGGCTACCTTTACTTCCATTTCTTCGAATCTCCCTTAACAACAAACCGCTTTAATGGCACAACCCAACAGTTAGCTTTAATTATTTTGCAAGGAGGATAAGTTGGATGAAAAAGATTTTAAATTGGCTGAAAAATGAGGAAAGCGGTCAAGGTATGGTGGAATACGGATTGATTATTGCCCTAGTAGCAATCATTGCAGTTGTTACATTATCTCCGTTAGGAACAAAGGTTGCAGCTGTATTCACTTCAATTACTTCTCAGTTGCCATAAATGAATACTTAAAATGGATTCTTGTTATTAGGAATGATTGTGTAAAATGGCAGACCTTGGTCGCAGGGACTGGGTCTGCTGTTCTCATTTTAAGAGCATTACAAAATCGTAAAAGCAATTTGAGAGGTGGTGGAGCTTTTGCATATCAGAAATGAAAAAGGACAGGCAATGGTAGAGTTTGCATTGGTGTTGCCCATTCTTTTATTGCTCCTCTGCGCTATTTGTGAATTTGGTTCTATTTTTTCCAATCAGATTCTGGCGAATAACGCCTGCCGTGAGGCGGTTCGATATGCAGCAGTCCATTATAAGGATGATGGATTAACAAAAGTAGAACAAGAAACGGATGTCATAGTAAAGAACTATTCATCGAGCTTTGATATTCAAATTTCAATCTCTGCAACTGAAGAAATCAAAGCAGATGTTTCGGCAAAAGTAAAACTTCTTACTCCGGTATTTAGTTTTTTGGACGATGGGAACGGTTATATCAATCTTAATTCACAATGTACTATGAGGATTGAGTAAAGGCACTTTGCAGGAGGAAAACGTTTGAAGAAGGTTAAAATATTTGCACTCATAGCAGCGATAGTGACGGCTGCCTTACTGTTTATTTTCTTAAATTCTCTTAGTCATCGCGGAGAAGCAGAAAAGACTGGGGTATACGTTGCCGTTCAGAACATTCCTGCGGATACACTGATTGACCAAACCTTGATTAAGTTATCTCGGTTACCGAATGAAGCGATTCTTGCGGAATCGATCTCAGATGCATCTTTAGTAATCGGAAAAGTAGCAAAATCGGAGATTATTGCAGGGGAGCAGATTCTGCAATCGAAGCTTATCACCGCCGGAGATACGGATGAAGATGAGTTGAGTTATGTCATTCAGCCCGGAATGCGAGCAATTACGATTGCAGTGGATGGTGTTACCAGTGTTGGCTATATGATAACCCCAGGCAATCATGTTGATCTTATTGCTCAATATAATGTAAACAATACAGCAGAGACGAAGCTTTTAGTAGAAAATGTGACTGTTTTGGCTGTAGATTCTAATTTGTCTAAAAAAGATGAACTTGTTGATAAGGAAACTACTTACTCTACAATGACGCTTCAAGTTACGCCGCAGCAGGCAATGGATATCAGTTATTATGAATTCACAGGTGAACTATGTGCAGTACTGAGGTCACCATTGGATGATAAAAAGGCAAGCATAAGGAGTGGACAATGAAAATTAATGTTCTGGTTATCAGTAAACTGCAAAAAAATCTTGAGGCAATAAAAAGTATGATAGAGGATGAAGAGATTGTTGTCCTTGATGATTCTTCAGGAGGAGCACAGGCGTTGGAAAAAATAGAAAATGTGTCTCCGGATATTGTGATTCTATTTTTAGGTTCTGGCGATACGGATGTTCTTAGCTTAACGGAACGCATTATCTTGCATCGTCCAAGAACACATGTCATTTTATTGACTGAATATATGGATGTTGAAATTCTTCAAAGTGCAATTAAAGTAGGTGCCCATAATGTAATTGAGTTTCCTACTTCCTCAAAAGAGTTTTCGGAATATATAAAGTCTGTGTATCATAACGAAATGATACGTATTCAGTCTTTAACTGAAAAGAAAAACATTGCTTGGATGTCAAGAGTTATAACGGTATTTGGTGCAAAGGGAGGACTTGGAAAAACGACAATTGCTACAAATCTTGCTGTTAAGCTTGCAGAAAATCATAAAAAAGTGGCTCTTGTTGATCTTGATTTGCAATTTGGTGATGTTCATATTTTCCTTGATATGGAACCAGCAGATACTATATCTGAGTTTGTACAGCAAGTACATACACCTAATATTGATTCCGTCAGAAGTTATATGGCAGTACACTCCAGCGGTGTCCATGTTTTATGTGCACCAAAGAGTCCAGAATATGCGGAATTGATTTCTGCGGAAAAGGTACAAAGCTTGCTTAGCGTATTACGCACATATTACGATTACGTAATTATTGATACACCACCCTTTTTTTCCGATATTACCATTACTGCCATTGAATCCTCTTCAACCCTTCTTTTTGTTACTGGGCTGGATATATCAATCCTCAAAAATTCAAAACTAAGCCTATCTCTTTTGGATTCTTTGCAACAAAGAGATAAAATTCGGCTTATTGTGAATCGTGCCGTAGATATGAGTTCAATCACTGTGCAGGATGTTCAAACAATCATTGGCTGCCCAATTTGGGCGAAAATTCCCAGCGATTATAATATAGCGGTTACTGCGCTCAATCGAGGAATCCCTTTTGTCATTAGTGCCAGGGGGAGTAAACTCAGCCAATCTATTTCTACAGTCGCGGATGTTTTAATCTCAGGAACCGATGATTTCAATATTCAATATAAGTCAAATAAAAAAATAAAAGGTTTTGGTCGTAAAGAAGGGCGCAAACATTTTAGCTTATTTAAAAAAAGACAAGAAAGATACTAGAAAGAAAGTAGGGCAATATGAGTCTTTTGGAAAAACTTGAAAAACAAAAAATATTACAGCAGGGTAACACATCTTCTGAACCGACAAAAAGCATTCACAATAATGTTCCTAATATAGACGGATACTCCGACTTAAAAGAAAAAGTTCATAAGGAAATTATTGAATTGATTAATCGTGAAGCAGCAAGCGGAAATGAAATATTTGCGAATCAAGAAGAATACATACTAAAGTCTTTGGAAGTACTGATTGAAGAAAATTCGACCGGAATTACAAGAGCAGATCGCATGCGTATACAGAAAGAAATCTATAATGATGTAGTAGGTCTGGGCCCCTTAGAGCCATTGCTTTCAGATGCAGATATCAGTGAGATTATGGTTAATGGTCCGTATAATGTATATGTAGAGCGCCGAGGAAAGCTAGAACTCAGCAATGTCGTGTTTAAGGATAACAGCCATCTTTTAAATATTATAAACCGTATTGTTTCTTCTGTAGGAAGACGGATTGATGAAACAAGTCCAATGGTTGATGCACGGCTTTCTGATGGCTCCAGAGTGAATGCGGTAATACCTCCAATCGTACTAAATGGACCTACAATCACCATACGAAAGTTTTCAAAAAATCCTTTAACAGTAAGTGATTTAATAAGGAATTCATCCGTATCACCAATGATGATGTCTTTTTTGGAAGCTTGTGTAAAAGGCAAATTAAATATCATTGTATCCGGTGGTACGGGAAGTGGAAAAACAACTCTTTTGAATGTTTTATCCGGGTATATTCCGGACACCGATCGAATTGTTACAATTGAGGATGCTGCAGAGCTTCAATTACGGCAGAATCATGTTGTTACGATGGAAAGCCGTCCGGCGAATTTAGAAGGTGCTGGTCAGATTACCATAAGAGAGTTGGTACGAAATGCACTTCGTATGCGTCCGGATCGTATTGTAGTTGGTGAAGTACGGTCAGGGGAAACCCTGGATATGCTTCAGGCTATGAATACCGGACATGATGGTTCCTTAACTACGGCTCATGCAAACACACCAAGAGACCTTATGTCAAGACTTGAAACAATGGTATTGATGTCAGGAATGGATTTGCCAATTCGAGCTATAAGGGAGCAAGTATCTTCAGCATTGGACGTAATCGTTCAGCAAGCAAGACTAAAGGATGGCTCTAGAAAAATCATTAATATAACGCAAGTTGTCGGTATGGAAGGAGATACCATTACACTTCAGGATTTGTTTGTTTTTCGGCAGCGAGGGGTAGATGCACAAGGCAAAATTACAGGTGATTTTGTATCGACAGGGATAAGGCCAACGTTTTTAGAAAAGATGGTTTCAAGCGGTGTTCTTGTAAAGGATGACTGGTTTATGAAATGAGGTACAGGCATGTTGATTTATTTTATTGCAGGAAGTACAGCCGTTTTCGTTTATTTTTTGTTTCTTTCCATACTGCAGCCACATGGAAAGGAATTTATTGTCGGGAGAATTACGAAATACCTTAATACCGAAAGCATTTCGGATATTCACGACCAAGTATTTCGAGAAAAATTAAAAAAATCAAGAAAGAAAAAAGAACAGAATTTTAAAATTGCAAGCAAAGAATTGAGTGATTATCTCGCAATGTCAGGCATTAAACTTAGAGCATCGGAATTTATCTATGGATGGGCAGGAATGACCTTTTTACCAATTCTTCTTGTTGCATTTGCCAATATAAATTTAATCACCGGAATCGGTTCTGCAATTGTCGGTTTTATAATACCACCATTCTTTGTTCAGCGAGCAAGGAAAAAGCGCCAAACAGAGTTTAATAAACAGCTTGGAGAGTCTTTGGTTGTGATGAGTAATTGTATCAAAGCGGGATTTTCTTTTCAACAAGCTATGGAAAGCATAGCAAATGATATGCAGCCGCCTATTTCCACTGAGTTTGCACACGTTATTCGAGAATTGCGTTTTGGAGTCAGTAAAAATGATGCACTTCACCATATGGTGGACCGTGTACAGAATAACGATCTTGGATTGTTAGTCTCTGCGGTAATGACATCAGAGAAGGTAGGAGGAAATCTATCAGAAATTTTAGATGTGATTTCTGATACCATCAGGGATCGAATCCGAATTAAGCAGGAGGTTCGTGTATTAACCGCACAAGGACGTATGTCAGGTATCGTAATAGGATTGCTGCCGGTATTTATCATACTGCTTTTAATGATTTTAAATCCAGATTATTTTATGTCATTTTTCGAAGCTACCATTGGGAAAATCATGCTCAGCGTTTGTGTGGCAATGGAACTCATCGGTTTTATTATTATAAATAAAATTGTAGATATTGAATATTGAGGGAAAAGGAATGGTTTATTATATTGTAATTGCCTTTGGAGTATTAATCTTTTGTTGTATTGTTATGGTACTTCATTCTTATGGCGAGCAGCAGGATACCGTGCAAAGACGGCTAGATGGTATTGCTAATAATTTTCAAAAGAGCTATCTGCAGGATGATGAGCTCAGTCTTCCTTTTTCAAAGCGAATGATGAAGATTATCGTAAAACCTTTTCTTACAAAAATTAAAATATACTTAAAGAAAAAACCTAGCAGATTAAATTTATTTAAGAATATTGAAAATGATAAATTAACGAAAAATATATATAAAGCAGGCCTCTCTATGGAGATTCATGAATATCAATTGATGCGAACATTTGTTATTTTGGGAATCGCATCACTTGCCTTTTTGGTTGCAAAAGTCTTTCATCTAAATAGTTTGTATTGTTTAATTGCAGCTGTTTTAGGAATGTACACAGGGTACATTGCTTTAAGGTTTCACCTCTCCTCCCGAATCAGTGAAAGACGTAAAGCAATGGAACGGCAATTGCCGGAGGTTTTAGATTTACTTAGCATTAATGTAGAAGCCGGCCTTGGTTTTGAACAAGCAATTTCTCATATTATCAATCAAATGGAGGGGCCTCTTATTGATGAAATTACGATAACCTATAGAGAAATGTCGATGGGAAGAACAAGGCGTGATGCTCTTTTGATTTTGGGTGAACGTTGCGATATTAATGAAATGAAAACCTTTGTTGGATCGATCGTTCAAGCAGGAGAGCTAGGTATATCCATTCGTAATGTGCTTCGTTCACAGGCAGCTGCAATGAGACAGAATCGTAGAAATAAAATTGAAGAAAAGGCACAGAAAATTTCTACGAAAATACTCTTACCTATGATTTTATTTATTTTTCCGGTTATTTTTATTATTTTAATGGGTCCGGCTGTCGTTAGAATCATTCAGCAATTTGGATAAGGAGAACTATGAAGGTATATTGTAATCATTTAGTCATTGCAGATAAAGTAAACATTGTAGATACTTTTATGAAACGTTTTTTTGGCCTAATGGGTAAAAAGAAACTTGATTTTGGGGAGGGATTGTTTCTTTTAAATTGTCCATCTATCCATTGCTTTTTTATGAAGATCCCAATTGATGTGATATATCTTTCGGAAGAGCTGACTGTTGTGGGAATGGAAACCCTAAAACCGTGGAGCATAGGAAAGCATTATAGAGGAACAGCTCATGTTCTTGAGCTTAGAGAAGGAAGCGTAAATTCAAAAGTGAATTTGGGAGACCGTATCGTTTTGAGCAGAGAGGAAGTAAATGGAAGAAGGAAGTGATTTGTAATGACAGGGAAAATGGATGATATGAGCATAATTGAAACATTGCGTTCAAAGACGGAAGAAATTGATATGGACCAATATTTAAAAAGGATTTTAGGAGGATATTCAAAACAGTCTGTCTTAGAATATTTAAATGCTTTGCGAAAGCAGCAGCAAACCACAGCTGAGACTTTTTACCGAAATCTGCAGGCAGTTTATAATGAAAAAGAAGAACTGAATAAAGAAAATGAAGCCATTCAGTGCAGACTAAATAAAATAGAATCTGAATATAAAAATCTTAGTGAGTCCATGATTGCAATTCAGCATGAGGATACGGACCTGACGATGCAGGATATTCTTAATTTGAAAAAAATAATTGCAGCCTTGGAAGAGGAACTTAAGAAAAGTAACGTAGAAAAGAATTCTTTAGAAAATAAGATGAAACATCTGAATCATACGATTGAGGACTTAAATGAAGAATTGAGACAGTCTGAGAATGAGATAAAAGCAGCAAAAGAAATTATTGTCTCTGAGAAGCAAGAATCTAAAGAATTACGTGATAAGGTCGTAGCACTATCGCTTTCTATTGAAGATAATCTGGATGAAATAAAATATTTAAAGGCGTTACAGACGGAAGGCGAAGTTGCAGATTTATCGATACATATTGAAGAGCTGACGAATCAATTGGTTACTCAGACGGAAGTGATGTCAAATCTTAATTCTGCGGTAAGCTTAAAGGATAAAACCATTGAAGCATTAACTTCTGAGACAGAAATTCAAAAGCAAATGATTCATGAATTAAATCGTACTGCAGAAGAGTTTCAAATCCAAAATGAAAAACTGTTAAATTCAAATAAAACTCTAGCAGATCAACTCAAGAACCATTATAGTGAAACCATTGATTTGCTTAATGAAAAATCTGATATTACCATTGAGAAAATTGCGGCACAGCGAAAGCTGAATGAAGCAAATTCTAGAATTTCTATGTTAGAGTTAAAAATTGAAAAAGGTGATAAATTAGAAAAGCTGAAAACGAAAATGGGTGATTTTAATGAGGAATGAATTCTCCAGTGAACGTGGTTCGGCGAGCATAATATTAGCGATTTCCATCAGCGTACTAATGGCTTTTTCTGCAATTGTAATTGATGTAGGGAGAGTTGCCCTTGAAAAACAGTCTCTTCAGAATGC
The DNA here is from genome assembly GCA_034927775.1 of Anaerovorax sp. Lineage (GTDB taxonomy): Bacteria > Bacillota > Clostridia > Peptostreptococcales > Anaerovoracaceae > IOR16. The sequence goes on from JAYFPL010000042.1 coordinate 11,982, forward strand.
ATTGGATGCCGCAGCTCTTGCAGGAGCTCAAGAATTACCGATTAGTACGGGAAAAGCGGAACAAATGGCCCTTACTTACTTTGAAAAAAACGGATATTCGAAAGATGACATTCAAAGCATAGAATTTCTGTATTCCAATGAGAGAATACGAATTTCTGCTGTCCAGACAGTAGAATATACCTTTGCAAAAATATTGGAGAATGAAGAGAATACAACGGTAAGTGTAAGTGCATCTGCACAGAGAAGCAGTGTTTTTGATGGGTTTAATTATACACTATTTTCTGGAAGCGATATGGATTTGCTGCAGTTTAAAGGGCAAAATGTAATTTATGGAAACGTACACTCAAATAACAGCATTAAAAATGCAGCTGAGGTAACCGGTGTGGTAACAGCTGTGAATACAATCGATTCAAAAGTTCACGCTACAGCAGGAATCATTGAGGGCTCACCCTATGTCACCATGCCAGATATTACCGAAGTAAAAAATTTGGCAGCTTATATTGACCAAAGTACTTTAATAAATAATTTTGGTGCTGTATATACAGTAAATAAGAATGAATATTCAATGTCAGATGGGCAACTGAATGCTTTATTAAGTATGTACTCAACTATTTTTATAAACGGAAATCTTGTGATTAACGGAAGCGGTGTTGACTCTACGGGAGGCATTATTGCAACGGGAGATATTGCATTTAACGGAAGCAATGTGAATATGACTTCCTCTGCTTCAGTATGCTTTTGCTCATTGAATGGAAATATAACCTTTAACGGCGGGAATGGAAATGTAAACGGTATTCTTTATGCGCCAACCGGTACAATTACGTTAAATGGAAGCGGCGGAGTCTTTTATGGGACTATTGTAGGTGATTTGGTTACTTGCGATGGCGGAATCAACCTTTCGTACAATGAACAAGCAGCAGATAGTTTGCCGCTTACGATAACAAGACTGGTAGAATAAAAATAAGAAACCTCTTGGTTTGTGTAATGAGGCACAAACCAAGAGGCAATTTATCAAATCATCAAATTAGATGCATCTATATTAATGGTTATTCCGTTGTTACCGTGTATAAACCCGGAGCAGTTGCTGTAAAGCTAATCGTAGTTGAGATATTAAATACAACATTACCTTCTGTAGTAGAACTGGAAATTGTTGCACTCGTACTTACATTTGGAAAGTCTTTCGATACTTCTGAAATGGAAATCCATTCTGAGGTACCCTGAGTTTGTGCCAATCCGGTAGCGCCAGTAGCTGTAGTATAGGTCTGATATGCCATATAACTATATTGCAATCTTGCATTATCGAGGTCTAATACCTCACCATATACCGTTACAGTCGGAGAACCGATAAGTGATGCTGCAGCTGGTGTAACTACTAATGTTGCATTAATGGAGTCGGTAGCCGTTTCTGTTGAAGCTACATTTAAAACTGCTAAAACAGCCATAAATATCTTCCTTTCGTAAAACACATAAAATATAGGATAAAGCATTATATCCTATTGTATTATATTCAAAATTACTATTTTGGTGTAGGGTCGATGTTGATTTACAGAAATAATGAGGTTTTACTCACTTTTAACACCAATCATAACCTTAGTAATATAATCATCACTGCATAACACTGATAGATCATTTACAACGGTTTCTTCATAAAAAATTTCATCAAGAAATAACTTGTTTTTTTCAGCGAATTCGAATAAACGAGTATATGCATCCGATATATTATCAAAGTTCCCATGGTGATAGGTTACTAAGTAATTTCCTTTCGATTTTATAAAATAAGAATTTTTTATCGTTTTATCCAATAGTTTTAAATAGAATTTACCATTAAGGATGAAATTATTTTTTTTAATATCATTAGAAAAATGGAGCATACCTAGTATATTATAATACATAAAATCTGCAGGAACACTATTAATTAGATTTGCGATATTAAGAGTCATATCATAATCATTTGCTTCTGTTATTTGCTTTGAAAGTAATAGGCATTCTTCTTTTTGCTCTTCTATAAATATTGATTTATCATCCATTAATACTGCTTTTTCAATTGCATCTTTCTTACTTTTCAGTACTTTTTTTAGTGCCTTTAAGTGTTTTATTTGAGCTCCTATTTTCTCTTCTTGCAGTTGTAAGAGGTGAACCGTTTTTTCAGGCATTCTTTGATCTAAGTATTCTTTAATTTCTTTTAATGACATTCCAAGCTCTCTTAAGGAAGCGATGGCACAAAAAGTATCGTATTGCAGTGCAGAGTAATACCGATAACCGTTTTTTGCAGTTATTTCAGGCGAAAATACTCCAATTTCATCGTAATGGAATAATGTGTGTTTTGTTACATTACATAGCTTTGCAAATTCACCTGTAGAAAAATAAAATTTCTCATTATACATTTTTCTTCTCCTATTGACTGTTGGGTTACCCTATACTTTATAGTAACTTTAGATAGGAATTGAGTCAAGGAGAAACAAATATGAACCAAATAATTTCAAAAGAGTTTAAGTTTATTCAACTATTGCAATTTGCAGCTCCATCTATTATAATGATGGTTTTTTTATCGCTATATACAATTGTAGATGGTTTTTTTGTGTCTCATTATGTCGGAACGGATGCATTGTCTTCCGTAAATATAACCTATCCTTTTTCTAGTATTTTTGTAGCGTTAGGAGTTATGTTTGCTACGGGTGGAAGTGCAGTGGTTGCTACTCGATTGGGTGAAAAAAAGATAAAGGATGCAAATAATTCATTTAGTCTTATTGTACTATTTTGTTCTTGTATATCGATCCTTTTAATTATACCGGCGTTAGTGTGGATCGAACCACTTGTAAAAGTACTTGGCGCAGAAGGAAATTTGATTCCGTTATGTATGAAGTATCTATTCATCCAAGTTCTCTTTTCACCAATTGCAATTTTACAAATTTTATTTCAAAATTTTTTTGTAACAGCTGGTAAACCGTCATTTGGACTGATTTTGACTGTAATCGCTGGGTTATGTAATATGTTATTTGATTTTGTATTTTTGGGTATGATGCATATAGGAATTGAAGGTGCAGCATATGCATCGGCAATTGGATATTGTATCCCTGCTTTAGGAGGTATTCTTTTTTTTATAAAAAATAAACAAGGACTTCACTTTATAAAGCCAAACTGGAATAAGACGGTTCTGATAAAAAGCAGTTTAAACGGTTCTTCAGAAATGGTTACCAACCTTTCAGTCAGTGTAACTACGTTCTTATTTAATGTACTAACCATGAAATATTTAGGACCGGATGGTGTTGCAGCTATTACTGTGATATTATATTGTCAATTTCTAATGACATCGTTATTCATGGGGTTCTCTATAGGTGTTGCTCCTGTAATCAGCTATCATTATGGTGCAGAAAATTTATTGTATCTAAAGAAGTTAAAACATATGTGCTGGAAATTCGTTATATTTTCTTCATTCTTTGTTTTTGTTTTTTCCTTATCCTGCACAGAATTGATCGCAGCACTTTTTTCCGATCAATCATCTGACGTGTATTCATTAATATGCCGTGGAATGAGTATCTTTTCCGTCTCATTTCTATTTGCAGGAATTAATATTTTTGCTTCTGCAATGTTTACGGCAATTTCGGATGGGAAAACTTCTGCAATGATATCATTTTCAAGAACCTTTTTATTTATCATCGTGGGATTCACTATAATGATTCAGTTATTTCATGTCGATGGAATATGGCTTTCCATGCCATTTGCAGAATTTGTTACTTTATTATTAGTTATCTGGTTGTTATATAGAAGGGAAGTTTTTTTTAAAAGGGATATTTAAATTTTGATGGGGTGAGTGAATAAAAATGAAGATAAATAAGCCTAATTTAAATTGGAACATGCTGCAAGAAAGCAATGATTTGCATTTTCTGATTGAGCAGAGCATTATGGACAATGAGGATATATGTTTAAAACATATCAAAGGTGTATGTTTGGAAGACGTCGATTTTGATGATTTAGCCTTTGATCAAGTGGTATTTGAAAATTGTAATTTTATAAATGTATCCTTTGAAAAAGCATCCTTTAATGATGTTTTATTTCAATCTTGTGACTTGTCAAACAGCAATTTCTCAGATAATTGGTTTAATCGATGTACGTTTAAAAATGTTAAGAGTACAGGAGGTGATTTTGGCAGAAGTAAGTTTATTCATACCGAAATAGAAAACAGTAACTTTAAATATGCAAATTTCACGGAATCAAAATTTGATACTTGCTTTCTAGTAAAATGTGATATGAGTGATACTTTTTTTTCAAATTGCAAATTTAAACTGTTAGGTTTGGATGAGAGTAAATTTATACGGACTGAGTTTTTTAAAACACCTCTTAATAAAATCGATTTTACTAGCTGTGAATTGGAGGGGATTCGTATATCTTCTGAATTTAAAGAGCTCAAAGGTGCAGTAGTTAATATGTATCAAGCAGCGGAATTGTCTAAGATTTTAGGGATAGTAATAAAAGAATAGCTTTAAATGTATCGATGTTTATCGGAAAATGTATCAAAAGGGAACCCCGATTATAAAGCTGACGGTAGCGGCTTAATATTAAAATGATAATAATGACACAAGTTCCAATTTCAATTTAAAACCTCCTTTTATAAACTGTTTATTATAAAAGGAGGTTTTGACTTTAATAATTATTTTTCCATTACCATAAAATATACATCTTTATTAAAATTATGGTTAAATTGTTCTTCAACATTTTTTAATTCATTTTCTTCTTCTTGGGAAAGAGCTGAATAATTCAATGTTTTTAATGGATTAAGATATTGTTCCTGCATAAAAATCCTCCTTAAATGTTTAATAAAAGTATGTGTAATTTATCATATTTCATTCATGAATTTAAATAATGAAAACAGGTAAAATCCTTATTGACTCTATATTATAAACAAGCATATAATATACAACTGATACAAAGAGAAATAGTAAAGAGAAATATAGGATTTCACGGCATACAAAGTATGGAAGAGGTATTGTAAATGATACGAAAAAGCATGTATTTACTGGTTTGTACAATGGTTTTAGCAACTACAATTTTTACAGGAACATCTTGGGCAGCAGAACCTTCAGGATTAAACAATGAAATGGACTCAAAAATGACCATTCATTTTATTGATGTAGGAGAAGGAGACTGTACTTTCATTGATTTTGGGGAATATGAGGTTTTAATTGATGCCGGCCCAAACATGGCTGGACAGACTGTCGTGGATTACATACAACCCTATGTAGATGGGTGCTTGGACTTGGTGATTGCGACTCATGTACATCACGATCACATCGGAGGGATGGATGATGTTCTGAAAGCGTATGACGTAAAAGAAATAATTCATAGCGGAGATACTTATAATACCCAATCCTATTTGGATTTTTATGATGCTGTTTTAGCGGAACCCAATTGTATGTATACGGAAGATGAAGATCGTATCATTGACATGGGAAACGGTGCGGCCTTACGGATTATTGATGGTATTGACGGCAGTGAAAATATAAATAACAACAGTGTCATTGCATTGCTTGAATATGGTGCTACAAAAGTACTTTTTACCGGTGATCTGGAGGAGAGCGAAGAAGCTTACTATTTAAACCAATTAGAACCGGTGCAAGTATTAAAGGTAGGACATCATGGATCTGCTACTTCGTCCGGAACGGATTTTTTATCCGTTGTAAAACCTGAGGTGGGTATTATCAGTGCAGGATATGCAAACGATGGTATACATCCGCATATTCGCGCAATGAGGCGTTTGTTTGAAGCAGAAACAGAACTGTATGGAACGTTTAAATCGGGATCCATCGTAATAACGTTAGATGGCAGCTCTTATTCTTTAAATATAAATCAAACATTACAGTATGCAGATGCAGGTCTGTACCACATGATACGTGAATTTGAAGGAGAGGTTTGGAAATAGATGTAAGAAAAACTTAAGTATTTTTTAAAAGAACGTTAAGGTAGCTTTAAGGGAATTTTAAAACAAAGTCTTTTTAGAACTGATATATTAGGTATATCAGCTGAAAAGGCTTTTTTTATTTATAAATTTTAGGGAAGGAGATTCATAAAATGCAAAGGAAACGAATTACACAGATTTTTCCGTGGTTGCAGCCGTTACGCAGTAAACAAAGATGCTTGTGTTTTTATACAAAGATGTATTTTGATGGAAATCATTATGCAAAGCAAAAGGATAATGAATGTTTACCTTACCTTTGTTTTGAGGCAAAGTCGATTTTAATTAATGAAAATACCGGGTTTGATCGAATCTATCAGGAAAATAAGGTTTTCAATTTAAAGCTTGTGGCGGAAACTATGGACAAGCTATTGATTAAACCGGGAGAGACTTTTTCATTTTGGCAATTAGAAAGGTATGCAGAGAAAAAGGAACAATACAAGGATGGGTTGTGTTCTGTTAA
>JAYFPL010000115.1:0-8589 GCA_034927775.1 Anaerovorax sp.
TGCATATGCTTGCGGAATCGGAGCAGGTCGTGCTGGTATCTTAGAAACTACGTTTAAAGAAGAAACAGAAACTGATTTGTTTGGTGAACAGGCTGTTCTTTGCGGTGGCGTTACTGAATTGATGAAGGCTGGTTTTGATACTTTGGTAGAAGCTGGATACGAGCCAGAAATGGCTTATTTTGAATGTATACATGAAATGAAACTGATTGTTGATCTAATCAATAGTGGTGGATTTGCTATGATGCGTTACTCTATTTCAAACACTGCGGAATATGGTGATTATAGAACCGGTACTCGTCTAATTACAGAGGAAACAAGAAAAGAAATGAAGAAAGTTCTTCATGAAATTCAGAATGGAGAATTTGCAAGTGAATTCATTCAGGAATTCAAGAGCGGCGGACAGGCAAAATTCCTTGCAACACGTCGTATGGAATCACAGCATCCATTAGAAATAGTTGGAGCAGAGCTCAGAAAGATGATGAGCTGGTTGAAAAAATAAGGCGAGAATTCTATGGCATTACGTAGTGCAAATGTAACACAAGGTATAGAACGAGCTCCAAATCGAAGTTTATTTTATGCAATGGGTTATACAAAAGAAGAATTGGATCGTCCTTTAATCGGAGTGGTTTCCGCGCACAGTGAAATTGTGCCGGGCCACTTTCATTTAGATAAAATCACAGAGGCTGTCAAAGCTGGTGTGCGTATGGCAGGAGGAACGCCAATTGTCGTTCCTGCTATCGGTGTCTGCGATGGAATTGCAATGGGACATCTTGGGATGAAATATAGTCTTGCCAGTCGTGAACTAATCGCAGACAGTGTAGAAACTATGGCTATGGCACATTGTTTTGATGGTTTGGTTTTGGTTCCGAATTGCGATAAGATTGTACCCGGCATGATTATGGCTGCGGTTAGACTTAATATACCTGCGGTTGTATGTTCCGGCGGTCCAATGATGGCAGGGCTTGTTGATGGAAGAGAAACAAGCTTATCTCAAATGTTTGAAGCTGTTGGTGCTAGAAAAGCAAACTTAATTGATGATGAAAAATTGATGGAGTTTGAAAATAATACTTGTCCCGGATGTGGTTCTTGCGCCGGTATGTATACGGCAAACAGTATGAACTGCTTGGCAGAAGCTGTAGGAATTGCACTTCCTGGAAACGGTACAATTCCGGCGGTTCACAGTGGTCGTACGCAACTTGCAAAACACGCTGGTATGGCCATTATGAATTTGGTAGAAAAGGACATCAAGGCAAGAGATATCATCAATGAAAAGTCCCTTAAAAATGCACTTGCTTGCGACATGGCACTGGGATGTTCCTCAAACAGTGTATTGCATCTTTTAGCGATTGCAAATGAAGCAGGTGTTCCTTTAGATTTAAATTTGTTTAACGAAATAAACAGTAAGGTGCCTAATCTCTGTCATTTGGCTCCAGCTGGTGAAACACATATGCAGGATTTAAACCGTGCAGGAGGGATTCCGGCGGTACAGGCAGAACTTGTTAAAGGTGGTTACTTGGACGATAGTGTTATTACAGCTACAGGAAAAAGCATTAAGGAAAACATTCAAGGTGCTTTCATTAAAGATACCAACGCCATTCGTCCAATTGAAAATCCGTACAGCAAAACAGGCGGGATTGCTATTCTTTGGGGAAACATTGCTAAGGACGGTTGTGTTGTAAAGCAAAGTGCAGTTGCTAAAGAAATGCTTGTTCATACTGGACCAGCAAGAGTCTTTAACAGTGAAGAGGAAGCCATTGATGCAATTTATAACGGAAAGATTATACCGGGAGATGTTGTGGTTATTCGATATGAAGGACCAAAAGGCGGTCCCGGCATGCGAGAAATGCTGAATCCAACCAGTGCTTTAGCTGGGATGAAGTTGGATAAAACCGTTGCGTTAATTACTGACGGTAGATTTAGTGGAGCAAGCAGAGGCGCATCCATTGGACATGTCAGTCCGGAAGCAGCAAGCGGTGGAGAAATTGGTTTGCTTCAAGAAAATGATTTGATCGAAATTAATATACCGGAATCCAAAATTAATGCAAAGGTAAGTGAAGAAGAATTTGAAAAGCGAAGAGCGCTTTATGTACAACCAGAACCAAATATCAAATCCGGTTGGCTTGCACGCTACGCTAGGATGGTTTCTTCCGCAAACACTGGAGCTGTTATGAAATAAGACTGGAGGAACTAGACCTATGCTAACTTTGGATAAAATATACCACGCTGCTTTTGTTTTAAAAAGTGTAGCGCGTAAAACGGATTTAATTGCAGCTTCCGCCCTTTCTTTCAAAGAGTGTGAGCTTTATTTAAAAACAGAAAACTTACAAGTTACAGGAAGCTTTAAGCTACGAGGTGCTTATTATAAAATAAGCCAATTGAATGAAGAAGAAAAAGCAAAAGGCATCATTGCATGCAGCGCAGGCAATCATGCTCAAGGCGTTGCGTTGGCTGGAGCAAAAAATAAGATTCCAAGTATCATTTGTATGCCGGATGGCGCTCCTATCAGTAAAGTAGAGGCGACCAAAAGTTATGGAGCTGAGGTCTGTCTTGTTAAAGGCACCTATGATGATGCACATACAAGAGCAGTCGAATTACAGGAAGAAAAAGGTTATACCTTTATTCATCCTTTTGATGATCCGGATGTAATTGCAGGGCAAGGAACCATTGGGCTTGAAATTTTAGATCAGCTTCCTGATGTAGATGCCGTTATCGTACCGATTGGCGGCGGAGGGTTGATTAGTGGTGTTGCTTATGCGATTAAGCATCTAAAACCAGAGTGTAAAGTATACGGTGTTCAAGCTGCAGGTGCACCAAGTATGTACGAGTCTATTCAAAAAAATGAAAAAATTACATTGAATTCGGTAGATACGTTTGCAGATGGGATCGCAGTAAAGCATCCCGGAGATTTAACTTACGATATTATTTCTCAATATGTAGATGAAATTGTAACGGTAAATGATGATGAAATTGCTGCTGCTATTTTAGCCTTAATTGAAAAACAAAAGCTGATTGCAGAAGGTGCAGGAGCTGTTTCGGTTGCAGCTGCTTTATTTAATAAAATTGATCTTACAGGCAAAAAAGTTGTAAGTTTGGTAAGTGGGGGAAACATTGATGTTAGCATTCTTAGCCGTGTCATTACCAGAGGTTTGGTGAGGAACGGAAGAAACAGTACACTTACCATTGCACTCATTGATAAACCTGGACAGCTTCAAGGTGTAAGTGAAATCATTAGTCGCTGCGGTGGTAATGTAGTTAGCGTACACCATGACCGTGGAGATCAAAACATGGCAATCAATAGCTGTTTCTTAAAGGTTGGAATGGAAACAAGAGATCATGAGCAGGTAGCGGAAATCAAAAAAGCGCTTACGGATGCAGGTTTTAAATTAGTAAGTGAACGAGTCTAACGAGATTTAGTATTATATTTAAATTTCGATTATGTATAGATAAAAGATTTGTCTGGAAAGGGTGTGACAACATTGGAAAATATAATAATAGAATTAACTAAGAATCCGAAAACAAGACCGGTTGATGAGAATTCATTGGACTTTGGAAGCGTTTTTTCTGACCATATGTTTATTATGGAATATGAGCAAGAAAAAGGCTGGCATTCTCCTCGAATCGTTCCTTACGGCCCAATCCCTCTAGATCCGGCTGCAATGTGTCTGCATTATGGCCAAGAAGTTTTTGAAGGAATGAAAGCTTATCGCGCAGAAGATGGAACTATAAATTTATTTCGACCGGATGAAAACTTTAAACGTTTGAACTTATCCAATGATCGTCTGTGTATTCCGGAAATCGATGTTGATTTTTGCATTGAGGCAACAAAAAAATTAGTAGAAATTGATAAGGATTGGGTGCCAAGTGCTCCAAATACATCTCTTTACTTAAGGCCTTTCATCTTTTGTCATGAAGCGAATTTAGGGGTTAAAGCAGGTGATCAGTATTTATTTGTTATCATTGCTTCCCCATCAGGACCTTATTACAAAGAAGGCTTAAATCCTGTAAAAATCTACGTTGAAAACAAATATGTCCGTACAGTAAAAGGCGGTACGGGTATGGCGAAAACCGGTGGAAATTATGCGTCTAGTTTAAAAGCAGGCGTTGAAGCTCATGAACAAGGCTATAGTCAAGTATTATGGTTGGATGGAATTGAAAACCAGTACATTGAAGAGGTTGGAGCTATGAATATTTTCTTCCGGATTGGAGATGAAGTCATCACACCGGAACTTTCCGGAAGTATTTTAGGCGGAATCACTCGTAAGAGTGTTGTTGCTTTGCTTCAAAAGGATGGTTATAAGGTAAGCGAACGCCGGATCAGCATTTCTGAAGTAGAAGAAGCTCATAAAAATGGAGAACTGAAAGAAGTGTTTGGAACGGGTACTGCGGCCGTTATCAGTCCGGTAGGAATCTTAAAGTATGACAATAATGTGATGGAAATCAACAATCAAGAAATTGGTGAATTAAGCCAATATCTTTATGATACATTAACCGGAATTCAGTGGGGTAAATCAGCTGGACCGGAAGGTTGGGTAGTAAAGGTTTGCTAAAAAAATATTTGTCATTTTCGGAAAAGAAAGAATATTATAAAGTTAAGGCCTACTTTTATTAGTAGGTCTTGCATTTTTTGGCGCGTTTTGATACAATATAGAGATATATTATTTTTTTTGATTGAAATAAAATTAAGCTTTAAAAGTAATTAAAAATAAAAATAGAAAGGGGAAGTCATGAAAAAATTTAAACGTATTTTAGTTGCAAATCGTGGCGAAATTGCAATCAGAGTATTTAGAGCATGCAGAGATCTTGGCATCCGTTCGGTTGCCATTTATTCGGAAGAAGATAAAAATTCCTTATTCCGTACAAAAGCAGATGAATCCTATCAGGTGGGAAAAGGAAAAGCACCCGTTGAAGCTTATTTAGGAATGAGTGAAATCATTGAATTAGCAAAATCAAAAGGTGTAGATGCGATTCATCCTGGTTATGGTTTTCTTTCGGAAAACACAGAATTTGCTCGTCTTTGTCAAGAAGAAGGCATTGAATTTATCGGTCCGACACATCAAATGATGGAGCGTTTGGGCGATAAGATTCAATCTAAGATAGTAGCACACGAGGTAGGTGTACCCACCATTCCTGGCGTTGACGAAGCAATCAAATCCGAAGAAGATGCACTGAAATTTGCAGAATTCTGCGGTTATCCGGTTATGCTGAAGGCAGCCGCAGGTGGCGGCGGTCGTGGTATGCGTATTGTAAGAGATGCTAAAGATTTAATTCCGGAATTTAACAGTGCACAAAGCGAAGCAAGAAAAGCCTTTGGTATTGATGATATCTTTATTGAAAAATATGTAGAACGTCCAAAACATATCGAAGTTCAAATTTTAGGTGATAAATTCGGTAATATTGTACATTTACATGAAAGAGATTGCTCGATTCAGAGACGTCACCAGAAAGTAGTAGAATTTACGCCGGCGCTTTGTATCACGGAAGAGCAGAGAGAGGCAATATGCAATGATGCATTAAAAATAGCAAGTGCTGTAAAGTATCAAAGTGCAGGTACGGTTGAATTTTTATTGGATAAAGATGGAAAACATTATTTTATAGAAATGAATCCTCGTATCCAGGTAGAACATACAGTTACAGAAATGGTAACCAACATTGATATTGTACAGGCTCAAATTCTTATAGCACAGGGCCATACCCTGGATTCTGAGGAGATCGGTATAAAATCTCAAAATGATATCAAACCAAGAGGCTTCTCCATTCAGTGTCGTGTAACAACAGAAGATCCTACAAATCAATTTGCTCCTGACACCGGAATCATTGATGTATATCGTACTGGATCAGGATTTGGCATTCGTCTCGACGGTGGAAACGGTTTTACCGGAGCAACGATTACTCCTTATTACGACAGCTTACTTGTTAAAATTACTTCTTTAGGGAGAACATGGAAAGACGCTGTCAATAAATCCAGTCGTGCGCTTGATGAATTAAAAATCAAAGGTGTTAAAACAAATATTACTTTCCTTATGAATGTTCTTCACAGTAAGGAATTCATTGAAGGAACTTGTGATACGGGATTTATTGGAGATCATCCTGAATTACTAAATATTAAAGCCAGTGAAGATAAGGAATTAAAGGTACTTCGATTCCTCGGTAACAAAAGCATTAATGAAACCAAAGGCAATAAGCCTCAATTTGACGTACCACATGTTCCAAAATTTGAGGCAAGTCAATTAGAAGGTCTATCCGGGACGAAACAAATTCTGGATAAAGAAGGACCGGAAAAACTTTCACAGTGGGTTTTGGATCAAAAGCGTCTGCTGCTTACAGATACAACAATGCGTGATGCGCAGCAGTCTTTGATGGCAACACGAGTTAGAACGATTGATATGACTAAAATTGCTCCTGCTGTTTCCTATTATGGTAAAGATTTATTCTCTTTAGAAATGTGGGGCGGTGCGACTTTTGACGTTGCTTATCGTTTCTTAAACGAAGATCCATGGGAACGTCTTGCACTTCTTCGTAATAAGATTCCTAATGTATTGCTTCAAATGTTAATACGAGGAGCAAATGCAGTTGGATATAAAAATTATCCGGACAATGTCGTTCGTAAATTTGTTCAGGAAGCTGCAAAGTCAGGAATTGACGTATTCCGTGTATTTGACTCGTTAAATTGGATTCAAGGTATGGAAGTGGCTATGGATGAGGTTCGTAACCAAGGTAAGGTTGTCGAGGCTTGCGTTTGCTACACTGGAGATATCTTGGACGAAAAGAGAGACAAATACAGCTTGAACTATTATCTAAAGATGGCGAAAGAATTGGAAAAACGCGGAGCAAACATACTTGCCATCAAGGATATGTCCAGCTTACTCAAACCAATGGCAGCGCATAAGCTGATTACAGCATTAAAAAATGAGATATCTATCCCTGTACATTTGCATACGCACGATACAAGTGGTAATGGTGGAGCAACAATACTAATGGCTGCCATGGCAGGAGTAGACATTGTCGATACCGCATTTAATGCTTTTGCAGGACTTACAAGTCAGCCGGCATTAAATTCCATTGTAGCCGCTCTTGAAAATACAGAACGTGCAACGGGACTTCCTTTAGATGGTATGCAGGAAATTTCAAACTATTGGAATTCCGTACGACCGGTTTACAGCCAATTCGAATCGGAATTAAAGGGTGGTACTGCAGAAATCTATAAATATGAAATGCCTGGAGGACAATACTCCAACCTGCGTTCACAGGTACAGAGCTTTGGTTTGGAACATCGTTTCCAAGACGTAAAGGAAATGTACAAAATTGTAAACGAAATGCTCGGAGACATTGTTAAAGTAACTCCATCTTCAAAAGCTGTTGGAGATATGGCAATCTTTATGGTACAAAATGATCTAACAGAAGAAAACATTTACGATAAAGCAAAGGACATGGACTTCCCGGATTCCATAGTATCCTATTTCGAAGGTATGATGGGTCAACCGGAAGGCGGCTTCCCGGAAAAACTTCAAAAGTTGGTATTAAAGGATCGTACAGCAATTACAACTCGACCTGGAGAATTACTTCTGGATGAAGATTTTGATATGATTCGTACCCATTTAAAAGAAAAATTCGGCATAGCTGCAACGGACAAAGATGTTTTAAGCTATGCATTGTATCCAAAAGTATTTGAAGATTATTTAAATAACCAGAAAAAAGAAGGAAGCTTCAAATACATGGGAAGTGATATTTTCTTCCATGGTTTGGAAGAAGGTGAAACCTGCGAAGTAAAGATTGAAGAAGGAAAAGTTCTTGTAATTAAGCTTTTAGAAATCAAAAATGCAGATGCGGATGGTAACCGTGAAGTGGTATTCCAAGTTAACGGTATTACTCGTTCGGTTGTGATCAAAGATAAAGAAGCTAATACAAAAGCAAGCAAGCAATCTATTTTAATTGCAGATAGTGACGATGATCACGAAATCGGTGCAAATATCCCTGGCAACATCATCAAGCTGTTAGTAAAAGAAGGGGATGATGTGAAAGCCGGACAGCCGATTGCGGTAATTGAAGCAATGAAGATGGAAACCAATATCATTGCTATCATTGATGGAGTGATCGACAAAATATATGTAAAAGAAGGGCAGCAAGTGGTGTCCGGTGAGTTGATCGCAAAAATGAAAAAAGAAAAAGCAGAATAGTTTATTGCGATTACTAGTAAATGATTAAAAATGCAAGTCCAATAGGACTTGCATTTTTTTTTTCGGAAAGGTAGAATGAAGAAAATAAAGCTGTGGAGGGAATCCATGAAAAGATGTATCATCATAACCGCATATCTCAAAAAATCCATTCGGCAATCTTTGCGTATTCATGACGATGATTTTATTATTTGCGCTGATGGTGGCTATGAATTGGCAAAAAAAGAAGGAATTGTACCTCATATCGTCATTGGTGATTTTGATTCCGGAAATGCACCGGAAAAGGATTCTGAAACGGTTATCCATGTACCGGCTGAAAAAGATGACACCGATACTCTCCTGTGTTTAAAATATGGGATTGAAACGGGGTTTCATGTTTTTGGTATCGTAGGTGGGATCGGAGGACGTTTGGATCATA
>JAYFPL010000092.1:0-7640 GCA_034927775.1 Anaerovorax sp.
AAAACGACAGTTACAATATGGAATCTCAATTGGAGTGACAAGGAAAATACTGGACATTTAAATGCTTCTGTAGATAATAAAGGTAATTTTATAAGTTATCGATTCTATGAAGAGGAAGAAGAAAAAGGGTTGTCGAAGATAACAAGACAAGCGGGGGAAAAAACGGCACTTGCTTTTTTAAAGAAAGTGATTCCACAATATGCAAAAGATTTTCGACAAGTTAATGAGATAGAGAATCAGATGCGAACATATGACTTGCTTTATACTTTTCAGCCATATGTAAATGATGTACCGTTGCGTTTTATTGATATCTCCATTAGTATTGATAAATATTCTGGTCAGGTAACTTCGTTTTCAAGAGATTCTGAACCATTTCAAATTGATAAAATTCCTTCAAAAGAGGGGATATTGTCAAAAGAAGAAGCAGATCAGGCTTACTTTAAAGAATTCGGAATGGATTTAAACTATTATTCTTATTATGACTGGAAAAAAGATACATTAAATGTTTTTCCGGCTTATGTAAATACGGCGAAAAAAAATCAAGCATTAGATGCGAAAACTGGAAAGGCCGTTAAGATTTATTTACCGATAATACATTATGGTAGATCAGGAATCACTGAAGATGCCGAACTTAAAAATGATGCAGGACTTACTCCGAAAGAACAGGAGCAAGTAGATAACATTTCTGGCTTAATATCAAAAGAAGAAGCTGATTCTATTTTAAAAAATACTTTTGGAGATATTGGTTATTCATCTACTTTTAAATCTAGTTTGCATGTAGCTGATAGGAATCCAAATAAAGGGCAATATATCTGGAATTTGTCCTATGAGAATGCAAATGGAAGCGTTGATGCTAAGACTGGGGAAATTTTATCCTACTATTACTATGATGTAAATAATTATAAGGGTAATCTGAAAATTAACGAACAAAATGCACTTTCTAAAGCAGAATCCTTACTTTCTAAAATTTTACCAAAGGATAAATTAGATTCAGTAAAAAGAGATGAAAATGAATACAACGAAGAAAGTTCCTATTATAATATCAGATATTATCGCCAGGTAAATGGCATTGACTTTTTAGATAATTATGTTTGGATTACTGTAAACAGAGATAATGGAAAAATAACTGGATATAATTGTGAATGGTACGACAATGTAGCTTTTCCGTCAATCGAAAAAGCAATGGATGAGCAGCAAGCTTATCAAGCATATAAAAAATTATCACCATTTTCTTTAAATTATGAAAAAGTTGAGAAAAATAAAGCGTTGTTAGTCTATATTTTTGATTTTGTCGGTGAAGAATGTTTGATTCAACCAGAAACAGGTACACGCTTAGATTGGATGGGGAAAGCATATAAAGAAGATAAGGGTGTTCCGGAATATTCGGATATAAAAGGGCATTGGTGCGAATCCGTAGTCAATCAATTAAAGGAAAATGGATTTTATTTGGATGGGGAAGAATTTTTGCCTAATAATAAAATTACCCAAAAAGACTTTTTGATTTATTTATATCCATCCTATAGAAACTTAGAAGATGAAGAATTATATGAAGAATTGATTCGCGATGGTATTCTAAAAGAAGGAGAAGAAAATGCGAATGCAAATTTAAGCAGACAGGAAGCTGCAAAGATTATGATTCGTTTTCTTCGTTTAGAAAAAGCGGCTGAGCATCCTGAGTTATTCCAATCTGTTTTTAAAGACAAGGTAGATTATTCTTACCGAGGATATGCAACCTTATGCAAAGGACTTAATATTCTATCAGGCGATAAACATGGAAAATTTAATGGAAAAAATACAATGACTCGTGCAGAAGCTGCAAGTGCAATTCATAGACTATTAAATATTTCGAATTAACTCAAAAAGATAATTATGAAAAATAGCATTAGGAAAACCTAATGCTATTTTTATTTAGACAATATATCTGTTGTAGATAAAGATTCTTTTTATTTTCGATAGATAATAGAAATTTCTTCTCTTATACAGGAATCCCATTTTACTAAATCATAAATCAAAGGATCTTGAATCAATCGTTTCCAAACAGTATAGGTTGCCTTGAGAAACGAAGGAGTAAGTTCCATGTTTTTAGATATCAGCGGGCATGTATACGGAAGTTCTGCATCCGAGTGGATGAGTACCAATTCATCTTCATCCGTTAAATGAGGTGCCGATGGGAAAAAACGACATTGAAGTGGTCTCTTTTCTCTTGGACAATGAGGTGCACAATTGCAACGAACAAAATATATCTTACCATACCATGAATCGGGAAAATCATAATCCTCTGCATTTTCTACACTCCATTTCAGCCAAGTTTCCTTTCTTGTAAACAGCTTTTCTTCTCCCGGAAGCAGATAAATGCCCATATCAAAATCCAATCCGTTTTCTATGCTGCTGTCTCCGCCACAGGTGCAGCAGGCTGCTTGACATAATGTGCCACAGTCTTTGGAAAGGGGACTGACTCGATCGAGCAATCGATAAATTGCCGCATAAGTTTTTCTTTTAATAGTACTTTTCATAATAAGAATATTATATAGGATATTTTAAGGTATTGAAATGATTCTTTTTGATATTATTTATTTTTACAGGAAAAATTGCATTTTCAGAAAAAAGTCTTTGCAAAGGAATGGCTATTTTTTAAATCAGGTTTGTGGTATAATACTCAATCATATATATATATGAAGAAACAGATACTTTTTTTGAAATTTACTGACAAAATGGCGGTTTACATAGGAGGAACGGAGTCATTTATGAAATTGGGAATTGATGTGGGATCCACAACCGTAAAAGTGGTGCTATTAGGAGATCAAAAGAATGTCATCTTTCGCCGTTATGAAAGACATATGTCAAATGTCTTTGATAAGGTGCAGGAGCTTTTGCGATTTTTACATAAGGAGATGCCGGACATTCATCCAACCGTATGCATTACGGGTTCAGGAGGTTTGGCACTTGCGAATGTGATTGGTATTCCATTCGAGCAAGAGGTGATTGCTTGCAGCAAAGCAGTTGAGACCTTTATTCCTGAAACGGATGTTGCAATTGAACTTGGTGGTGAGGATGCAAAGATTACGTTTTATGGAAACACCATTGAGCAACGAATGAATGGAACTTGTGCGGGAGGTACGGGTGCATTTATTGATCAAATGGCTATCTTATTAAATACTGATGCGCAAGGTTTAAATACTGCTGCAATGAATCATAAACTGATTTATCCGATTGCAGCACGTTGTGGTGTTTTTGCAAAGACAGACATTCAGCCTTTAATTAATGAGGGGGCAAGCCGAGATGATTTGGCTGCTTCTATTTTTCAGGCTGTTGTAAACCAAACAATTGGCGGGTTGGCCTGTGGAAGAAGCATTGAAGGTAACGTTGCCTTTTTAGGTGGACCTTTATCCTTTTTATCAGAGCTTCGAACACGTTTTATTGAGACTTTGAATTTAAAACAAGAGCATGTTATTTTTCCGGACGATTCAAAATATTATGTTGCAATAGGTGCGGCAATTCTATCTGCGAAAAATGAAACGATTTCCTTGAAAACTATTTTAAACCGAATGGAAAAAAATGGTCAAAATAGTTTGTCGGAGACCAAACATTTAGAGCCGCTTTTTAAGAATTTTAATGATTTTAAAGAATTTAAAGAACGCCATGATCGAAAAAAAATAAAAAGAAAAGATCTTTTAAAAGCAAGAGGACGGTTGTATTTGGGGATTGATGCGGGTTCTACTACAACGAAGGCGGCTTTGATTGATGAAGATAAAAATCTGCTGTATTCTTTTTATAAGAATAATGAAGGAAAGCCTCTTGAAGCAACGTTGCGTTTGCTGCGTGAAATTTATGAAAGGCTTCCGGATAGTGCTTACATTGCAAATTCTACTGTTACCGGATATGGTGAGGGACTGATAAAAGCGGCTTTCGGTATAGATATGGGCGAAATTGAAACGATGGCTCATTATAAGGCTGCGCAAGAGTTTTTACCCGGTGTGGAATTTATCTTGGACATTGGTGGTCAAGATATGAAATGCATGAAGATAAAGGACAATGCCATTTATAACATTATGTTAAACGAAGCTTGTTCCTCAGGATGCGGATCCTTTATTGAAACCTATTCGAAATCGGTAAATATGGAAGTGGAGTCCTTTGCTAATGAGGCTTTATTTGCAAAGGAACCAGTTGATTTAGGAACTCGATGCACTGTATTTATGAATTCAAAGGTAAAACAGGCACAAAAAGAAGGGGCCACAATTGGTGATATTTCGGCAGGACTTTCGTATTCCGTTATTAAAAATGCATTATATAAAGTAATTAAGCTCCGAGATACACAAGAAGCCGGGGATAAAATTGTTGTTCAGGGTGGTACTTTCTTGAACAATGCAGTCCTTCGTAGTATTGAAAAGATAATGGGAAAAGAAGTTGTTCGGCCGGATATTGCCGGACTTATGGGAGCATTCGGTGCTGCATTAATTGCAAAGGAAAATTACGTTGCAGGTACCGAATCCACTATTATCGGCTTGGATCAGATGAATTGTTTTACTGTAACCAATATGCATACGCGTTGTAAGGGATGTGAAAACAATTGTCTTCTGACCATTAACAAATTCAATGACGGTGCCAAATTTATAACCGGTAATCGTTGTGAGAAGGGTGCTGGAAAAGAGATGCAGCATTCCAGCCTTCCAAATCTTTTCGAGTATAAATATAAACGGCTGTTTTCATATACACCTCTTTCCGAGGAATATGCACCAAGGGGAACCGTGGGAATTCCACGTGTTTTAAACATGCATGAGAACTATCCGTTTTGGTTTACCTTTTTTACGCAGTTAGGATTCAGTGTAGTACTTTCGCCAAAATCCTCAAAACATCTTTACGAGATGGGTATGGAATCGATTTCTTCGGATACAGTTTGCTATCCGGCTAAAATGGTTCATGGACATATAAAATGGCTCGTAAATCAAGGCGTAAAATGGATTTTTTATCCGAATATTAATTACGAACGAAACGAAGATCCAAAAGCACCAAATCACTATAATTGTCCAATTGTAGGGACATATCCGGAAGTCATTGCAAACAATATGGATGACATATTCAAAGAAAAAGATGTATATTTTTCTCATCCGTTTTTACCGTATGATAACGATGAACGTTTGGTTCGTAGACTTTATACTATTTTGAGAGATTTGAATTTGGGAATGGAGGAAATTCGAAAAGCAGTAAAAGAAGCCAGGAGAGAAGACAAACGTTTTAAGGATGACATCAAACGGCAAGGTGCTTATGCAATTAAATATATTAAATCACATAATAAAAAAGCAATTATATTAGCAGGGCGACCTTATCATTTGGACCCTGAAATTAATCATGGTATTGATCAATTAATTACTTCCTTTGGTATGGCGGTATTAACAGAGGATTCTGTGTCTCATTTTACGGATCTTTATCGACCGATTCGAATTTTGGATCAATGGATGTATCATTCGAGACTTTATAAAGCCGCAGAGGTTGCAGGAAGAAATGATGACATTGAATTGATTCAGCTTACAAGTTTTGGATGTGGCTTGGATGCGGTAACGACGGACGAAGTGGAAGAACTTTTAAAAATAAAAAATAAATTATATACGGCTTTAAAAATTGATGAAGGTACAAATTTAGGTGCAGCTAAAATACGTATACGATCTTTAAAAGCAGCAATGGAGGAACGTACAAAAAATCATATTAGACATAGCATGGAAGAAAAAGCTTTTGAGAGAAAAATGTTTACAAAATCCATGAAAAAGGATTATACCATTTTGCTCCCTCAAATGTCTCCGATTCATTTTCAATTCTTAGAAGAGGCTATGGGATATGGCGGATATAAGATGGAGTTGCTTCCATCGGTTGATAAGCATGCGGTAGAGGAAGGGTTAAAATATGTAAATAATGATGCGTGCTATCCAACTATTGTAACCTTAGGTCAAATTATTAATGCTTTAAAATCAGGGAAATATGATTTGAATAAAACGGCTGTAGTTCTTTCCCAAACAGGCGGTCAATGTCGTGCAAGTAATTATATCTCTCTTTTAAGAAAGGCGTTGTTGGATTTAAAAATGGAACAAGTGCCAGTGATATCTGCGAATATCTCCGGACTGGAAAAAAACCCTGGATTTCAATTTTCTCTAGGCATTCTTAAGCGTGCAGGAATGGGTTTGGTTTATGGAGATGTATTGATGCGTGTTCTTTATGCGACAAGACCATATGAAAAAGTAAAAGGATCCGCGAATGCTCTTTATGAGAAATGGTCTAAAATTGCAAAAGAAAATATAGCTAAAGGTAGTTTTTCTAAGTTTAGAAAAAACTTAAGTATGATGATAAATGAATTTGACAATCTTCCGCTTTATGATACGAAAAAACCTAAGGTAGGAGTAGTTGGAGAAATTTTAGTAAAATACCATCCAACGGCGAATAATGATATTGTAGGTATTATTGAGTCTGAAGGCGGCGAAGCTGTCGTTTTGGATTTGATTGATTTCTTCTTGTATGGTATGTACAGCAAAGAGTTTAATTATCATTACTTGAATGGTTCTTATAAATCAATGCTTCTAGGCATGATTGGTATTAAATTGATTGAATGGTTACGCTCACCTGCTCGAAAAATTTTAAATGCTAGCAAGCGCTTTCATGGCCCATTGTATATTAAGGAAATGGCAGAAAAAGCACAAAAAATTACATCTCTCGGTAATCAATGCGGAGAAGGTTGGCTGCTTACTGGAGAAATGGTAGAACTGCTTGACAGTGGAGTAGAAAACATTGTTTGCTTACAGCCGTTTGCATGTCTGCCAAATCATGTAACGGGAAAAGGTATGTTGAAAGCATTGAGAAATTATCATCCGATGGCGAATATAGCGGCAATTGATTATGACCCGGGAGCAAGTGATGTCAATCAGTTAAATCGTATTAAGTTGATGATGGCAACTGCTTTTCGTAATATGGAAAAAACGGAGGATGATTTGGAAGTTGAGAATTCGATTGAACGAATTGGATAGAAAAAACATTAAAAAAAATAAAATTTGATTTTTTTTTAACAGGAGCTTGTGGTATAATGTCCTGTAGCGAAAAACCAAAGAGGAGGAAAATCATGGGTAGACATGGAACAATCGCAGGCAGAAAAGCCGCTCAGGATTCAAAGAGAGCTGCTGTCTTTACAAAATATGCAAGAGCAATTACCGTTGCAGCAAAGGCTGGAGGAGATCCTGATTACAATGTTTCTTTGAAGCATGCCATTGAAAAAGCAAAAGGCATTAATATGCCAAATGATAATATTAATAGAGCGATTAAAAAGGGTACCGGAGAATTGGCTGGAGAGTCATATGAAGACGGAAGCTTTGAAGGATATGGTGCTGGCGGTGTTGCAGTTATCGTTGATGTTTTGACGGATAATAAAAACAGAACGACAGCAGCAATTAAGCACGCATTCGATAAATACAGCGGTAATTTAGGCGTTCCTGGTTGTGTTTCTTATATGTTTGACAGAAAAGGAATCATTACCATTGAAAAAACAGATTCCATTGACGAAGATGCATTGATGGAAGCTGCATTGGAAGCCGGCATGGATGATATGGTTACTTATGATGACAGTTTTGAGATTCAAACTTCAACAGATGCATTTAATGATGTAT
>JAYFPL010000221.1:0-8170 GCA_034927775.1 Anaerovorax sp.
ATGATTGCTGTTCTTCCAGCTACTTTTTGTGGTTCATGCCAAAATCCAGCTAAATACATATCCTTACCCTTACCATAGGTCGCATTTGCAACCACACTACCCGAAAATCCTTTGAACCAAATAGGTTTAAATGCAAAAATCGTTTCCTCTTTTCCAAAATTAAAGGTAATTGGATCATATCTATCTGCATTGAACGTACAAATTCCATTTTCGGCAGTCTGCCCACCATCTTCATCTTCAATATAATAGAATTCTGTTTCTAATTTTTTAATTTCTTCATTCAACATGACACCGGCATATCCCATTCCAATGTAATCGTTTTCTTTTGCAAAGGCTTTTAACTGTTTAATCGCCCTTGCATCCAGCGACCAAGTCGTTCCAGTGTCATCGTAGCTATCTTCCCAGAAATATTGAGAACCGGAAACAACCAATGCATTAAATCCATTCTTTTTTAAATCATATCCCTCATTTAACTTTTTATATGAGACTGCTGTAACATCAAAACCCATTTCTTTCATTGCAGTATAGGTACCACCGTCTTCCTCAACAACCGCAATCTTTTTTAACGTAACCGGAAGTAACGTTGCATGAGTTTCTCCAACACTCTTTACCTGAATGGCTTTTTCTTTTACAAGCGCTGACAATCGTTCAAAGATTCCATTTTGCTCCGGAATAACAAATGTTCCTGCCGGATAGCTGCTTACCATATCCATAGAACGATATACTTTAAAACCTTCTTTTACTAAAATATTTGCTGCTTTATATGCATCATTGTTTTCCACTAAAATAACATAATTACTATTCTTCGCGGCATCCATGCTCCCTGCAGGCATTGTAATCTCTGCCACAGAAGCAAGATCAGCAGTAAAAGCTTTGTCGACTGCTATGGCATCAAATCCACAAAGCAGCGGGAAGGAATAAGCTGAAATGTCATACATAGCATTTGCTAAAGTGCTGACATCTTCTCCTTTCCAAAGCATGGTATTAATAAGCCCTCTCAGACCTTGATTTAGAGGCACTACATAAGTTCCTTCTGGATAGGTTATCCCATCTGCTTCAAATGGCTTTTCCGCTATCTTTATTTGAATACCATTGTTTAACATATGCTGAATCATCTTTGCAGCTTGCAGAGAATCACTTTGCTGCTTCTCATTCATTGGTAATACGTAAGCATAAGGAAAATGAATATCTTTTTCTTCTTCAATTCCCTTGACACCTCTTTCATAAATTTTAAATTGATTTTCCAATAGCTTCTGTTTATTTTCAACTGCATATTTCAAAGAAGCTATACAAGCGGCATAAACTGTTTCTACGCCTTCCTGGTTTGCATATTTTACTTCTAAAGTATGTGAAATGGTACCTAAATACATGAAGTATTGTGGTGTAAAGATTGGTGGATAATCATCCCATCCGTCTTCCCATACTTGATAAGGGATGTCTACATCCCATCCGATTGTTTGGGTAATTGCATCTGCTATCGTTTCTGCATGTGGCAATGCGTGATCAAATAACAGATCATATTCATAATTAGGATTGTGAGGAATGGTACATGGCTCTAATAGAACATTATCTGTTGTCATAAATCCATGAAGATCAAGCATTGACGTTGGAAACCATTTCGTAGCGATATGCTTTACAACAGCCTTTGTTTCCGGTTGACTTTGAGTAATATAGTCACGATTTAGATCTGTCACCGATGCATTTTCACGCAAGCCATTTACTCTTCCATCTGGATTTTGGCTTACATTAATTAATACAACACAATCCTTTAATATTGCCTGAATTTGTGGACTCTTATCGGTTAGTAGGGTTTCGATCAGTTTTAGTACGCCGTCCGTTCCCGGAGTTTCATTTCCATGAATACTAGCATTAAAAAAAACCGGCACCTTATAATCTGATGTTGTTTTTAATGCTTTGAGTGCATCTTCAGGATTGTTTACTGCATCCTGCATGAATTTTTGATAACGATCTAGATGCTTCATACCTTCAGCATCTGTAATTGTGACCAGATAGAGATCTCTCCCTTCCAACGATTGTCCAATCACTTCATAATTCATAAGACTTGGGTTTAACGCTTGCAATTCCTCTAGCCTCTGTCCAATCTCTGAATAAAGAATAAGATTTCGAGGTAACGGTGCTTCCTCATAGTTACTTGCGGCAAAGGTCACAAAAGACCCGGAAAGTACAAGTACTACACTCAGAAGAACTGCAAAAAAACGTTTTCTGTTTTTTATCATGTGTTTCCCTCCTTAATATAATAGTAATTACTATCCACTCTATTGCTATTATATAAACGAAGTTGTACATTCATCAAACATTTTTGAAATTTTCAAAAATATTTTTGTTTAACGATAAATTCCTTGCCCATTTGATTCTTTTCTATATTCTTTTGGTGTCATGCCGATGATATTTTTAAATACCTTAATAAAATAACTTTGGCTGTTAAATCCTACGTTAAGAGCAATTTCCGTTAAACTTAAATTTGTATCCACCAATAATCGCAGACTTTTATCAATTCTCAATTCAGTTAAATAATAAGTAAATGCTAGTCCCATTTCATTTTTAAATAAAGTGGATAAGTAGGATGCATTAAGATGCACTGCTTCTGCTGCATCATTTAATGTAATGTTATCTTTATAATTATCTTCTATAAATCTTAATACCCTTCTAATGATTTCTGAATTTCCTTCATACATGTGAAGAAATGCATCATTCGCAAATCTTCCGATTAAGTTAAAGATTAAATCAAAAACACTTTGAAAAGTAATGGCATTGTTTAACTCCTCGAGACATTCTAAATAATTGTATGAGTTTATGGTACTGATTGCATTTTTGGAAGATACTCTTGATAAAATTCCGGTAAGTTCCATCAAACGAATCTTTACAAAACTTAAATTACCAGCTTCTAATATTTTAATACGTTCAAAAAATTCCGAAAAAATTAGTTGCGCTTTTTCTCCGTTTCCACGTTTGACAGCTTCTAATAATTGATGCTCTAATTCACTTGGATAAGTAATCTCCCTTTCTTTTTCCTCTTTTATCTCTCTATTTTTATTTTCAGTAATGTATACCGTACCGAATTCTCGATCCGGTAATAAAGCTCCTAACATACTGTGTTGGAATAAATCATAAAAATATTGTACTTGTTTTGGTGAATAAACTTTTAACGAACTAAAAAAAACAATCATCTTATATTCATATTCTTCTTTGCAATGCAATCCTTTTAAAATATGACGTAATACATGTTCTCGGTTTGAACCCATTGCAAATGGTCCAGCAAAAAAACAACCACAATTTTCTTTTTTATACGTAAATGGATAAGCAATCTGTATCATTCCTGAATTGCAGACAAAAAGATAGGCTTCTCCTAATTTATGTGCTGTACTTGCTGCAGATTTTAAAACTCTGAGGCAGCTTTTATTACAATTATAATGTTTGGAAAATATATTACATAATTTTCCTTGTGGAAGCAATTCCCAATCCAATTCATTGTCACGATTAAAAAAAGAAACAGGCATTTGAGTCACATTCGCAAATGCCGTTGCAACATCTTTTGCTTTTAACAATAATTGCTGTTCAGAATCCGGTTTTCGTTCCGGCATTGTATATTTATACGACATAACATCACCATTTTCTAATTATTTTTATATTTAATATAATTTTAACATCATTTAACCTGTTTCACAAATAGTAATATTATTTTTTTGGTAAAATAGTAACAAAATTATTTACATATTTTTGAATAGAATTGATATTATTTTGATGATATTAACCTCTATAATAAAAGCATAAAATAACGACCGATAACAAGGAGGACATTATGAATTCTTTAGAACGTATGACATTAATTTTACAGCATAAAGAAGCAGACAGAGTACCTGTTTATCCGCTATTAAATAGCGTATCTAGAAAAACATTGGGCATTTCTTATGAAGAGTGGTCCAAGGATGTCAACAAATGTGCAGAAGCTATCATCAAAGCAACCGAAGAAATCGGTGCTGACTGTATCAGTACATTGGTTGATTTATCTGTAGAAGCCGCAGGCTGGGGACAAGAAATCGTTTACAGCAAAGAAAACGCTGCACATCCAAATATGGATAAACGTTTGATTCCTACTGCAGATGATTATGAAAAAATTAAAGTAATTGATCCAAGAACTGCACCAAGAATGAGTGAACACATTGAACTTGCTCGTCTTTTATGCGAAGCAAAAGGTAAGGAAATGCCAATTGTAGGATTTGTTTTTGGTCCTTTAGGTGTTCTAAGTATGATGAGAGGTCAAGAGCAAATGTTCCTTGACTTATATAAGAATCCGAAAAAATTACACCCTGCATTAAGAGCGATCACAGATACATTGAAAGAATTCTGCATTGCTTTAATCGAAGTAGGTTGTCATGCAATCATGTTTGATACCTTGTACGCTTCAAGATCCATCATGAGTCCTAAAATGTGGGATGAATTTGAAGGTGTTTACATTGAAGAATTATCCAATACCGTTCGTGAACATGGTGCAATGTTAATGCTACATAACTGTGGTCAGGGTGTATACTTTGAAGAACAAATTAAGAGAATGGATCCGGTATTAATCTCCTATCAGCATATGCCGCCTGATTGTGCAGACATGGCTGCAATTAAAGAAAAATACGGAAAAACCATTACTTTAATGGGTCATGTTGAGCCAGGTTGGCTATGTGCTGCTTCCGAAGAAGAGCTAAGAGAGAAGTGCAGAGAACAAATTGATGCTTATAAGAAGGACGGTGGTTTTGTCCTTGCTACCGGATGTGAATATCCTTCCAGCTTAGATTTGGAATTTGCAAAAGTTATGGCGGAAGAAGCAAGAACTTACGGAAAATACTAATAAAATAATTTAAAATAAATTACCTCAAAGAACTTTGATCTGCCTGATATCTCAGTTCTTTGAGGTATTTATTATATGTAACGTTTTTTAAATTTTTTATTTTGTTTTGATTTCATCCATTAAATCTTTGAATTTTGGAAGTGCATTAACAATGGTATCGTATGCAACACAATATGCAATTCTTACATAACCCGGGCAAGCAAATGCGCTTCCCGGTACAAGAAGCAAATTATATTTCTTGGCAGCTTGACAAAACTCGGTATCGCTTTCCATCGGTGCTTTTACAAATAAATAGAAGGCACCTTCTGGCTTAATACATTCATACCCAGCATCACAAAGCCCCTTATATAGCGCCTCTCTATTTTTATCGTAAGCAGCAACATTCACTTCAGCAGCTAAACATCTTCCAATGACTCTTTGCAATAGTGATGGAGCATTGACAAATCCTAAAATACGAGTGGCAACATTAGCTGCAGCAATCACATTTTCAAAATCTGCTGCTTCACTTGGAATCACTAAATAACCAATACGTTCTCCCGGAAGGGACAAGGATTTACTATAGGAATAACCTACAATCGTATTATTATAATACGGTGTGACATAAGGCACTTTTACTCCATCGTAAGCAAGTTCTCTATATGGCTCATCGGCAACTAAATAAATATCTGTACCAAATTCTTTCTGTTTTTCATATAAAATAGCAGCTAATTCTTTGAGGGTATCCTCGGTATAAACCACTCCGGTTGGATTGTTAGGTGAATTGATAATAACAACCTTCGTTTTTGGTGTGATTTTTTCACGGAATTCTACAAGGTTTGGCTGAAAATCTTTTGTATTCGCAGTTACAACGACCAAATTTGCATCGTAATTGGCTGCATAGCTGCGGTATTCTCCAAAATATGGTGCAAAAACCACTACTTCATCATTCGGATTCAGTAAGGTTTTCAAAATAACATTAATTCCTCCGGCAGCTCCTACCGTCATAATGATGTTATTGTGATGAAATGCAGTTCCATATTTTTTATTTATGGAAGAAGCAATTGCTTCCCGAATGTCTTCATATCCTGAATTATTCATATAGCCATGAACAAACGTTGACTCTTCTTCATTTAGGATATCAATAATGGCATCTTTAACTTTTGTTGGTGCCGGTACATTTGGATTTCCCAAACTAAAATCGTACACATTTCCTGCACCGTATTTTTCAGCTAATCGCTTACCTTCCTCAAACATTGCACGAATTGTTGAACTTCCTTCAACAAAGGCAACCATTTTCTTTGAAATCATGTTTCCTCACTCCTTTTACTTATTACTTATATTTATTAACAATTTTTTGCAGCATTCCATTTCTCTGCATTTCTTTTATTTTTTGATTAAACTGTTCACATATCAAGTCATGATTTTTAACAATACCAAAGCCTAAATATGTTTTTACTGGGTCTTTTAAAATAAAAACATAACGTTCCTTACGTATCAAATGTTCCATGTTCAATTTTTTTACTTGATAGTCACCGGAATCCATCTCCAATACAACAATATCAAGCTGACCCTTTAATAATTTTTTAAACAGAATATCCTCTTTGCTGCTTTCTTCAATCTTTATATTTAATTGATAGAGTTCAGAAAAATATGTATATCCAGAAATGACTCCTACCCTTTTCCCATCCAAATCGGTAAGTTGATTTACTTCTATCGCTTGATTACGACTAGTATAAAAAGCATATGGGCTTTCAAAACGATAGCTGTCACTGAATTTTAAATAAGTTTCTCTGGTTTTATCATATGATATAGCAGGAAGAATATCTGATATCCCATTTTTCACCATTTTAATTGAAGTATCCCAAGGTACTATTTTAAATACAACTTTATAATTGGATTCCTTAAATACCTCTTGAATTAAATCATAATCCATCCCGGAAACTTGTTTTGTTTTCTCATCATATATAAAATATGGTTCGTATGGTGAAGTGGCAACGACAATGGTTGAATCGTCCTTGTATTCTTTTTGTTCCATAAGTTGAAAATTCAGCTGCTCAAGCTGTTCAATTCTTTGCTTGATATGATTAGCTGATTTTGCTTCTTCTTTGATTGACTGTGAAAGCTCTGCAATTTTATGTGAAGAACAATCCACCGAAGCTGTCACTTTTCCAATTACCTCTTTTGCCGAATAAATGGAAGTTTCCAGTTCCTGTGAGTTGTCAGCAATCCAACGACTCATTTCACTCGAATCTTTTGAAACGCTTTCAATGATTGCAAAATCTTGAATGGTATTTGCAATTTTAGAACCTTGAAATTCGATGTCTTCTATTACTTGATGAACATCTTTTTTGGATCGATCGACAGAAGCTATAATCTCTGCGATAATTCCGCTGATTATTTTATTTACCTCGCTTGTCTCACTTGCAAGCTGCCTTACTTCCTCTGCAATGACCGAAAAACCACGGCCATGCTCCCCGGCTCGTGCAGCCTCAACTGATGCATTTAAAGCAAGCAAATTGGTTTGTGCAGAAATATGCTCAATCCGCTCTACAAGCGACTTGGCAGTTCTCGTTTTTCCTTCTAATTCAATAAAGGATTTTTTTGCAGAATTTAGATTTTCACCAGTTGCACTTAAGCTCTTTGTGATTTGCTCAAACTCTTTCTTCTTATTTACTATGTTTTCATAGGTATCATTGGAAATTTCAGATGATTGAGAAGCTTTTATTCTGCTTTCCTGGACTGTAGTATAAATGACATCGATGACATCGTTCATTGAAATCATACTCGAAGCTTGTTCTTTTGATTCTGATGTAAGTCCTTGAATTCGAAGAAGAATTTCATTCATCTCAATATCCAATTCGTCAACAGAAAAAGAAAATCCACTAATCAGTTCTAGATATTTATCGGCCAATTCTCTATCGTTATTTTTTATAACAGCAATGTCATTTTGATCCTTTTGTGTATTTTTAAAAAATTTCATCGCTTTAGTGCCTCCCTTATTGCACATGCCTAATTTTATCATAATCTTCCATATTCATTCTGTCAATGAAACTCATGATTATTTCCAAGGCTCATTTGGGTTTACCCCATACAATTGTACGACTTCCAGCCAAGAACTATTCGCCAAATCCTTTGGTGTTACAATTTTCCCTCCATCACTATCTAAATCATATCCAAACTGCCGATATGCAGCCCAAACCAAATGTGCACATTGTGTTCCTTCGATCGTTCCCTCTTTGCCTTCTTTATTTGATAAAACCCCTACAGAAAAGCGATATGGTAAATTTTCTAAATTCTGCCTTGCGCATTCTGCGATTTTGTTACGATCAGTTT
>JAYFPL010000138.1:0-18132 GCA_034927775.1 Anaerovorax sp.
AATTATACACGAATGAAATTAACTTTGTTTAATCTATTTCATTATTTACCAATAAGCTTCAATTACTATTAACATAAAAAAACTGGGTAACGTTTTTCGCATCACCCAGTCGTCATTTTTATTTTACAAGCATTTAATATTTTACGCTTAAAATCAAAAGAATACAACTTATTTTTTTATAAACTTTTCTTTTTTAATCCTTTTAAAATGAGTTATGAGATGTTTAACCAATTCTAATTAAACTCCATTATTTTAGATCAATTGATAATATAACCCATGATTGGTACAGTAAAAAAACAACTTACCATGCCCAAATTTCGGAAGCCGAAATTGTAATCCCCATTCCGGGTATTGTTTTATAAGAAAAACCTTATCTCCTGTTGCAAATGCTGCAAATGAAATATAATGATCTTTCGTCATTTCATGTTCAGCGGAAACATATAATTCATCTTCAATGTGTTCAATGTTTAACTTATGCTCTTCATTGGCTTTTTCTGCAGTTAATTCATTTAACTTTCTTCCACAGCAAGATATAGCCGGCTCTCCTGTAGCAGTCAATAAATTACCGCATTGCGGACATACATAAAATTTAATCCTTTTCATATTTCCTCCTACGGTATCATTGGGATTAACCCCACCCAACAGTATTTCTTCAATATTTACACCAAGTATCTTTGATAACGCAGAAAGCAATGAAACGTCTGGACACCCAAGGCCTCGCTCCCATTTACTAATCGTCTTATCGCTAATATTCATGAGGTCTGCAATTTCTTTTTGAGTCATTCCTTTTTCTTTTCTTAATGTATAAATTAAACTTCCAACTTTTCTACAATCCATCATTTTCACCCCTTTCTACCTTTATCGTATAAAATTTAAACGTTTCTTTTTTCTTTAATCATCTGATTTTTCTTTCCAATATCTTTTGCCATCCCATGTTCTTGATAAAAAATGACAATCAATAAGCTCACGCCGCAGTAAAAAATAATCTCCGAAAGTATGCCACTGATCAATGATTGAATTTACTTCTTTTTCCGTGTAATCTCTATCGTACGAAAATTTCGTTACAAGATATTGCAATACCTCACGCTTTTTTTCATCTTTTGCAGGCAGATTAACGATTTTTCCTGTTTCATCTACAAATGCCTCTATCTTTTTCATAACTATCAAATACCCCTTCTTTAATACAGTATACCAGAGTCAAGCTTTTCCATCCAAATTTCTTCTAATGTTTTTATATCCTCACTAAATTCTTTTGGAGTTTGTGTCTCTTTTTTTACAAGCTCTTCTAATACCTCAAAAACAAAAACATCTTTACCGAATTCCTCCCAGTCCTTCTTTAACTTATAGATCATACAGCTACCTGTATGACAAGAAAATTCAAATCTATTTTTGCTTCCTGCTAGATCGGTTGAGCTTTGTAGAAGGCTTTTTCCATTCACAGTGTTTTTAATTAGATAAATGCCACCTATAACTTTCCGTTGCTTATATGCTTCTATTTTTTCTTTCCGGCTTTGTCGATCCATAAGAATATACCTCTCTTTCAAAACGAATACCATTTACGTCCATTTAATAGTATAGCAATGAATGTAAAGCGGAATCAATCAACGAACCGTAGAGTTCTCTGAGCAATAGATCTTAATTGCTTTTACTTCTTTTACATATTGCTTTTTTCTTTAATTTTTGTTAAATCAAATTCTTGAAAATGCTTCTGGTGATCAAAAAATGGACTTGTAATAATCTCTTTAATTTTATTAAGTGAAAAGTTCAACTCTCTAAAATTAAAAGAACGCTGAATATTTCAACGTTCTTAAATACAATTATACACCTTTATTCCCAAATTAATTAAAGTCAGACTCTATCGATAAATTTTTCAAGCAGCCAATAAGCACCCCTGAATATACGGGATGTTTTGTTCATTCAAATAAGATAAAAGTGCATCATTATCTGCATGAGGTTGAATCACAATGCATTTGAATGTTTTTTCACATTCTTGAATTATCTTTAATCCGTCTATGGGATTGATGCAAAGATCAATAATATCAATCTCCTCTGCAATCTCATTAATGGACTTTTTTTCTTTTCCAACACCAAAAGCTTTATAACCACGTTCTAATAAACTGCTTTTAATTTTATAGGCATATTTTTTTTCATTCAATGTATCACCGACTACAACAAACGTTTTTTGATCTAATATTTCCAGCATATCCATCGCGTATCCTCCTAATTGCTAAAATAGTCCTAATTTATTTAATATACCCGGTTTCAGTTCAAACTCTTCACCTTGATCATCCAATTTTATCTCTGCTTGTATTATTTCTCATTTTTTATTGTAACTATACCTAATTTTTCTAATAGTGTCTAGTTTATCAATATTTGCATACATTATTAGTACCTTGAAAGGGGAATCACATCGTGTATGAATTTAAAAAAATAACCCCATTAAACGGGTTTGATTATAATGATTTGAACAACGCAAGACAAAACAATTATGCTTGGTCTATGTGTGAATTGGACGATTATATCTATATCGGTACCGGAAGAAATATTCCTTATTCGATTATAAAAAGTTTTGAATCGTCTGCGCAAATCCCTCTTCTTATTAAACCAAACAATCCAGTCGATGATTTAGCAGAAATTTGGAGATATAAAAAAGATGGAACGCAAAAATGGGAAAGGGTATTCCGAGCAGAAAGCGGATCTAAGCTCTCAGGCTTTCGTTTTATGATACAAGATAGACCACTCAATGGTGTTCCTTGTATTTATGCGGCAGCTGTCGGTGCAGATGTTCCGATGCAAATATTAAAATCTACAAATGGTGTAAACTGGTTTTTTGTTCAGATGTACCAACTTCCAGGAACTTCAACAAGAGCCATGATTACGCACCATAATCATGTATACGTTGCACCAATTGATGAGTTCAGTTCAAGTGTCTTTCCGCTGCTTTACCGCAGTCATGACCCAGAGTTTTATGATTGGGAAGTCGTTATTGATCCATCAGCATCAGGCTTTGATCCTCAATACAATCCACATTCACAGATAACAAATATGGCAGTGTTCCATCATAAAATATACGTTGCAACCGCAAACAGTGATGGCGTTCAGATTTGGAGAACAAATGGCCATGAACCTCAAATAAATGATTGGACATTAATTGTTGATAAAGGATTTGGGGATTCGCTAAACAAATATACCTTAAGTATTGGTCAATTCAGCAATTATCTTTATGTAAGTGCAACCAAAGAATTACCATTTGCATGGCTCATTCCACTGGGCTGCGATCTAATACGAATTGACAAAGATGACAATTGGGAATTGGTTGTTGGCGGAATGCCGCTTTCTCCTTCTACCCCATCAAAAGGCGAAAGAAAAAAAAGCTTGTCAGGACTCGGTTCGGGATTTAATAATCCATTCAATGTATATGCATGGCAGATACAAGAATTTAATCATCAATTGCTAATCAGTACGTTTGATGATTCCAGTAATATGGAAGTAATCCTCACCGTAATT
The DNA here is from genome assembly GCA_034927775.1 of Anaerovorax sp. Taxonomy (GTDB): domain Bacteria; phylum Bacillota; class Clostridia; order Peptostreptococcales; family Anaerovoracaceae; genus IOR16. The sequence goes on from JAYFPL010000138.1 coordinate 3,508, forward strand.
TTAGCAAACAAAACCGAAATAGAAAATTTAATTGGAACACAAAAAACAAAGATTCTTATTTCAATCTATGAAAGTATTGTATGGATACTGCATCACTTTAAATATCCAATCGGATTTGATGTTTATGCATCAAACGATGGCATCAATTTCGAATGGATCACTTTAAGAGGATTATGTAATCCAAATAATTATGGCGGACGAATGCTTTATGTGGATTCGTATAATGATCTTTATCTTGGAACGGCAAATCCATTCCAAGGCTGTGAGGTGTTTAAAGCAGATGCATGCTCTTGCTTTGAAGGCTGTCCAATTGAAAAACTACACTATGATTATTTGGTGGATATCGAAGAAAGAATTGCAGAACATTGGGACCTTTTATCGGAAACGATTCCAATAATTTCTAAGCATCTAAACTTATTCACAAAGAACTAAAAAACGAATAGTTTAAGCTCCATTCATCTGAAATAATAAGAAAGATTGTTTGATTTCATTTGAATGGAGCAATCCGTTCTGTGTTTTTCCAATTATAAAATGTCTATGTACTCTCCGGAAAGTGCTTTATTCATACTTCTTACTGCGCAGAACTTTCCACACATAGAACAAGTGTCATCGTGTTCCGGTTTTCTTTCCTCACGGATGCTTTTTGCTGTCTCGGGATCAATTGCGCACTCCCATTGCGCTTCCCAATCCAAAGCACGTCTGGCATCTGCCATTTTATCATCCATTTCTCTTGCACCACGAACGCCTTTTGCTATGTCTGCTGCATGCGCCGCTATTTTAGATGCAATAATACCTTGCTTTACATCCTCTACATTCGGTAAAGCAAGATGTTCAGCCGGTGTAACATAACATAAGAAAGCCGCTCCGGAAGCTGCGGCAATGGCGCCGCCAATTGCTGCGGTAATATGATCGTAACCCGGTGCAATATCCGTTACGATTGGACCAAGAACATAAAAAGGCGCACCCATGCAGAGGGTTTGCTGAATTTTCATATTTGCTTCGATCTGATCCATCGGCAGATGTCCGGGACCCTCAACCATTACTTGGACATCCTGCTCCCATGCTCGCTTTGTCAATTCACCAAGACGAACCAATTCCTCAATTTGGCAAACATCCGAACCATCAGCCAGACAGCCTGGGCGGCAAGCATCTCCCAAAGAAATGGTTACATCATATTCTCTGCAAATCTTTAAAATTTCATCATAATACTCATAAAACGGATTTTCGTTTCCGGTCATACACATCCATGCAAAAACCAAAGAACCCCCACGAGATACAATGTTCATCTTTCTTTTATGCTTACGGATTTGATCAATTGTTTTTCTAGTTATGCCACAATGTAATGTTACAAAATCTACACCATCCTCTGCATGAAGACGAATGACATCAAGAAAATCTTTTGCCGTTAAAGTCGCCAAATCTCTTTGAAAGTGAATGACGGAATCGTAAATTGGAACAGTTCCGATCATAGCCGTACATTCTGACGTCAGCTTTCTTCGAAATGGAATGGTATCGCCGTGCGAAGAGAGATCCATAATGGCATGCGCACCAAGTCGAATGGACTCGAATACTTTTTTCATTTCAATATCATAATCTTTACAATCGCGCGATACTCCAAGGTTTACATTGATTTTCGTACGAAGCATGGATCCGATTCCTTCCGGATCAAGACATTTATGATTTTTATTTGCACAGATTACAACCTTACCCGATGCGACAAGGGGTAATAGTTCTTCTACAGTCATTCGTTCTTTTTCTGCTACTTTTTTTAATTGTTCCGTGATGATACCTTTTCGAGCAGCCTCCATTTGTGTTGCATAGTTTCTCATTTTATTCTCCTATCTTATAACAATGGTTTAAAGGACCATTTCCTCTTCCTAAATTTAAATTTGCTTTTATCGCTTCCGATATATACTCCTTTGCCTTCTTCACACTTTCCTCTAAAGAAAGTCCTTTTGCAAGGCCGCAGGCAATGGCAGAACTAAGAGTACAGCCGGTTCCATGGGTGTTGCTGTTATTTATTTTTTCTCCTTTAAACCATTTCATTTGACCTTTAAAATACAATAAATCATCTGCATTGTTAGCACTATGTCCACCCTTTACTAAAACAGCTGCATCACTTTTTTTTGAAATGATTTGAGCAGCTTTTTCCATTGCTGATGGTGACTTAATGGAAATTCCGCTTAATACTTCTGCTTCACTGATATTTGGAGTAAGAATGGTTGCTAACGGCGCCAGTAAATTTGTCATCGAATCCACAGCACCATCGGATAACAATTTACTTCCACTCGTAGACACCATTACCGGATCTAGAACGATATTCTTTGCGTGATACTGACTTAATTTATTTGCAATGACAGAAATCAGAGCTGTACTGCTGACCATGCCTATTTTTACAGCATCGGGAAAAATATCTGTAAAAATACAATCCAGCTGTTGTTCCAAAAAAGAAGGGCTACATTCAAAAATACCTTGCACTCCGGTCGTGTTTTGTGCAGTTAAAGCGGTAATTGCACTCATTGCATAAATACCATGTGCGGTCATCGTTTTTATATCCGCTTGAATACCGGCTCCGCCACTGCAATCGGATCCAGCAATGGTCAATGCTGTATTCATACCAATTCCTCCATAGAAATAATACTTTGATCCGCTACTTTCTTCAGTTCTTCCCAATCATCCTTTGCACTTTCATCATAAACGCCAATTACCTTAAAACCTGCATTTTTCGCTGTAATACCTGCATGAAGTGCGTCCTCAAAAACATACGTTCTTTTTTTTTCTGTTTGAAGCAACTCTCTGGCAGATTCAAATATAGCTGGATCATCCTTGCCGCAGCCAACCTCCTGACAGGAAAGAATACCTTTAAAGTATTGCAAAACATCCAATCGTTTCAAAGAAGCTTCTGCTAAATATTTATCCGTAGCGGTAGCAACACACATTGGAATCTGATGCTCATGAAGTAGCTGCAAATATCGTCTCACTCCTGTTTTTAATGGAATTTCATAAAAATAACTATGTTCTATCGTCTGATTAATCCCCATTTCAATTTCTTCTTTCGTTTCCGGTAAGTGATACTTCTCTTTTATATAAGTAACACCTTGTGAAAGACTTAGAAATTTCAATGCTTCCCAAAGATTTGATTCCGGTAGGTAGCCTTTTTTTCTTAAATAGGAGGATGCCACATTATTCCAAAGTGGCATGGAATCCACAAGTGTCCCATCCATATCAAAAATGATACCATTCATGTTCATTGGTTTATTCATTGCTAACAACCGCCTTAATTTCTTTCTTTAAACTCTCTGCAGCCTTTCGGATGCTATCATTGGAAAAAAGTGCAGAAATCACCGCAATCCCTTCAATGCCGGACCCTGCAAGCTGGCTTACATTTTCTGAATCAATGCCGCCAATTGCAACCACCGGAATAGAAACAGCTTCGCAAATTTCTTTCAAAGTTTTATATGAAACCTCAGCTGCATCAGTTTTGGTAGATGTATTAAACACCGCTCCAACCCCAAGATAGTCAGCGCCTCTTTTTTCCGCAGTCTTTGCCTGTTCTACAGTTTGTACCGAAACTCCCAATATTTTTTCTTTTCCTAAGAGTTTTCTTACATCATCCGCTTCCATATCACTTTGACCCACATGTACACCATCTGCATCACTTTGAAGCGCTACTTGAACATTATCATTTATAACAAATGGCACATTATATTTTTTTGCCAATTTCTTTATTTCCCTTGCTTCTTTTAAAAATTCTTCTTCATTGATTTGTTTCTCTCGTAATTGTAAAAATGTAACCCCAGCAGCGAGCGCTTCTTCTACTTGCTCCTGAAAGGTTTGCCTTCCAACCCAAGAACGATCCGTAACCGCATATAAAAGCAATGATTTGTTATCGAATTTCAAATCTTGCACCTTCCTTCAATTGTTCATCATTCATTTGACTCATAGCATCCATAAAAAAGGTTTTGAAACTTCCATTTCCACCTTTTATTTCCCGCACCTTTTCCCGGGCAATTTCACCGGAAAGTCCAATGGCACATACTGCTGCTGCCGTAGCTTCTAAAATTCGATCCGGATTTGCCGTACCAAAAGCAGCGATGACAGCGGTCAACATACAGCCGGTTCCGGTAATCTGAGACATAATTGGATGCCCATTTCGAATCACATACGTCGTACTTTCATCAGAAACTAAATCAATTGCACCGGTAATTGCAATGACAGAACCGGTTTTTTTACTTAAATTCTTTGCAAAAATAATGGCCTCTGAAAGATTTTCTTCCGTAATTGCATCCTTTATATCAGCATCGACTCCCTGTGTCGTTCCATTGCCATTTGCTACTGTTTTTATTTCTGAGATATTTCCACGAATGACTGAAAATTTCACTTCATCCAAAAGTTGAAATGTTGTTTTCGTTCGTAGTGAAGATGCACCGGCACCAACTGGATCAAGAATTGTAAAATGCTTCAAATCATTTGCTTTCTTTCCGGCTAAAATCATTGATCTTATAGTTCTTTCATTTAGTGTTCCAATATTAATGTTTAATCCACCGCAAATACTTGTGATTTCTTCCACTTCATTTATGTCATCTGCCATAATGGGAGCACCGCCGCTTGCCAAAAGCATATTTGCAACATCCAATACCGTTACATAATTTGTAATACAATGAATCAATGGTTTTTTCGTTCGAACCGTTTCAATTATTTTTTGATGCATTTTATAACCTCCTTGCAAAAAAAAAGAGTTCATACCCGTAGAAATATGAACTCAAAAATAAAATTTACTTCTGTGCTTATGTTCCCTACGTTGGCATTATCCAAATCAGGTAATATAGGTCGAAGTTCGATTACTTCCTCTCAGCCTGCTCACAAGCTCCCTGTTTTTTTTCAATGTATCATAGAATGTTTTATTTGTCAAACGGCAAACAACTTTTATTCCACATAAGCCGTTCTTGTATTATTATGCCACTCTTTGATGCGGCATCCGGCATTCTCAAAAAATGCACGCATAGGAATATACGTTCTATTATTATAGATTACGGCCTGTGTATCCAAAGCGATGGTTGTACCGTTTACTATAATATTAGGCTGACCAATTGGAATTTGTATGGTCTTTCCGTTTCCTGTTGCAGTAGCTATTTGGTTGACAGCATCATAGCTTACCGTCATTCCAACCGTTTCCGCACTTTTTCGAAATGGTACCATCGTACGATTTGCAACATCAATAAAAGGATAACCAGAAGATGCATCATAGTTGATTTCACGATTTTTATATATAACCGTTGGTTTATTTACAAAGTTTGATACACCCATTGTCTGTGCCTCTTTTATTGTATCATAAATCAATGCCGTCAAGCTTTGTTCTCCTGGTGCATCAACATTAATAACCCAGCTGAACATGCCGCCTCCATTCTGTAAGCTAAGTTTTGTTTTCTCACGAATGGTATTAATGCCATTGTAATTCGATTCCTGTGTTTCATCGGCTCCCAATACCTGATCGATGTAGGCAGCTTCCGGATTTTCCGAAATCAAATCACGATATGTTTTCCAGCTTGGTAATGCATAAAACGGAACACCGATTACCAGTCGATCTGTACTAATTCCTCTGACATTGTGCCAATATTGAAGAGAAACATCCGGAAACCATAATGGACTGTTTGTTCTTTGTAAGCTATAGGTCATAACGTGAATCCAATCGAAGGTAGCCAAACAAGCATCTGTAAATCCATTGGTGCTATCAATGCCTTTATCCGGCTTATAAGTTCCCGAAACCGCACATGTAAAATACTTACCCTTTGCCTTTAATTCCGTACTTAACTGCTTCATTAAAGCTTCACAATTTTTAGCGGATTGACCGACCAACGGGCTCTCCCAATCGATATCAATTCCATCTAAATCATATTCGTCAAAAAGACCCATGGTTGATTTGATGAAACGAATGACGGAATCTTTATCCGATGCCAGAATATCAAAATCCATTGCCGTAGAGCCACCGCCAATTCCCATAAAAACCTTTACACCGTGTGCATGTGCTCTTTGAATCAAATCCTTTACCTGTTCCGGTTTCTCCAAAGGCCGAAAGTTTCCATCTGCATAAGGTTCAACAAAAGCATAAATGATATAATCTAACTTATCAAAACGAATGTCATCTAAATTCGTTTCATAAGAATAGTGAAAATATGCTCCGGATTTAAATTTATTATTGAGACTCTCATTCTGATCGCTTCCATAAACGGAAACAGGAATGCATAAAGTTAAAAGACAGACACACAGTGCCCATAAAATACTTTTCCTAATTTTTTGTTGCATACACATACTACTCTCTTTTCTCCCATTCTTATTTAATTTTTAAATAAATCCCCAATAACAATGATTCATTTTCATTTACTTTTATTATCTCTTATTCGTTTTCATCATTTTTCTTTTTCTGATTCCGATAGCGATCTAAATAACTTTGTAATATAATCACAGCCGCCTGTTTATCAATTACTTCTTTTCGTTTTTTACGGCTAACATCCGCTTGAATCAAAACATTTTCTGCAATGACTGTAGTAAAACGTTCATCTTCGTAAACAATCTGAACATCAGCCATCCCTGTACTGCGAAGTTTGTTCTCAAGCATTGTTTTAAAGGTATACACCTTTTCTGTCTGTACACTGTCTGTTCCATTTAAATTTTTGGGAAGTCCAATGACTACGGTACTGCAACCATGCTCTTTAATGAGTTGAATTACTTTATCTGCGTCCTTGCGAATTCCAACTCTTTCAATGGTCATTAACCCTTGCGCAGTCAAAAGTAAGCCATCACTCACGGCGACACCAATGGTTTTATCGCCTACATCCAGTGAAATACATTTCAAATTTCTTTCCTCCATCCCCTCTGCCTAATATTTTTTTCTTTTATAGTATCACAACTTCCTACTTACAAAATAAAAAAGGAGCGGACAAAAATGTCCGCTTTACTTTTTATTTCTTTAAAAAGCTTCTCAACAATTCCTCAACCAAATCATCTCTTTCAATATGACGAATACGGTTTCTTGCATTGTTGTGACCAGTAATGTAGGAAGGATCACCCGATAGAATGTAGCCTACCATCTGATCGATTGCATTGTATCCTTTTTCTTCCAATGCATTATAAACCGTTCTTAATATCTCTTCGGTTGTTTGTTGTTCGCCTTTTTCCGGGCTATTAAACAGTATGGTATTTCTGTCCATTCTTTCACCTTCTTTCCTATTTAATTCATTATAGCAAAATGAAAAATAGAAACAAGGAGTTTTTCAATTCTTAATATTGTTGTAATATTTTACAATAAGGTCTCTGCCAAAGCAAATGCATCTTCCACTTTTGAAGGGTCTTTTGCCCCTGCTTGCGCCATATCTGCTTTACCGCCGCCACCGCCGCCAGCTGCTGCAGCAATCTTTTTAATCATATTACCTGCATGATAACCACGATCCAATAAATCATTTGCAACTGACACCATAAAGGTTACCTTGTTTCCATTTACTGTCGCAAATAATACAACAATGCCTTTCTCTTTTTCCTTAATCTCATCGGAAAGCTTTCTTAAGTCATTAATGTCACAATCTTCAAAACGTTTGGTGATCAATCGAACACCATTGATTTCTTTTGCACTTGCAATCATATCATCAAGCTCTGAACCCATCGCCTGCATTTTAATCTGTTCTAACTCTTTTTTACAATTTTTAAGTTCTTCGTTTAAGCTCTGGATACGAGATACTAAATTAGACGGATTTGCTTTTAAGCTTTCAGCTGCAGAGGTTATTAAAGCTTCTTCCTCTATTAATTTCATATAAAGTCCAGTCCCTGTAATTGCTTCAATACGGCGAACACCGGATGCAACACCGGATTCGGAAAGAATCTTAAATGCACCAATTTGTCCAGAATTGGAAACATGGGTTCCTCCACAAAATTCGATACTGTAATCCCCTACCGAAACCACTCGAACCGTTTCTCCATACTTTTCTCCGAATAACGCCATCGCGCCAAGCTGCTCCGCTTCTTTAATTGGCATTTCCTTGCATACAACTGGTAAAAATTCAATAATTTTTTTATTAACAGTCTGTTCAATCTGATTTAAAACATCTTTTGGAATTGCCTCAAAATGAGTAAAATCAAAACGAAGTCCATCTGCAGTCACATTGGAACCGGCCTGTTGCACATGCTCACCCAAAATGGATTTTAATGCTTTCTGAAGAATGTGCGTTGCAGTATGGTTGCATGCTGTTTTGTTCCTGTTTTCTACTTGAACCGAAACATCCAGCATATCTCCTACACGAAGCTCTCCGCTTGTGACCTCCATCTTGTGTAAGAAAATATTTTTAAATTTCGTTACTCCAGTTACCTTAGCTTTGCATTGCTCGTTTTCTGCAATACCCTTATCGCTGGCTTGTCCACCGCCTTCTGCATAGAATGGAGAGCAATGAAAAACAACGCGTCCGGATTCCCCTTCCTTTAATACATCTAAGGAAGCTTTCTCTGAGAAAATACCCTCTACCTTTACTTTTGCATTCAGTGTCGAGTAACCTATAAACTCTGTATCCGATAAATTTGCATACAGCATGGAATCATCTGCCCATCCTGCATCTGTTTCTGACTTTCTTGCCGCTCTCGCCATTTCCTTTTGATGCTGCATATGATGGTTGAAGCCATCAATATCAACAGTTAAATTTGCTTCTGCTGCAATTTCCTGTGTTAATTCCAACGGAAAACCATACGTATCATATAACTTAAATGCTTGTTCACCAGATAAGCAAGTCTTATTTTCCTTTTTTGCATCATCGATGTAATCATTTAAAATTAGATTGCCCTGGTCAATGGTACTGCTGAACTTTTCCTCTTCTACAGAAATAACACGATGGATGTATTCTCTTTTTTCTTCAATTTCAGGGTAAGCAGCTCCGGATGATTCAATCACTTTGTTGGATAAATCAGCAAGGAAAGGTCCTTCCAACCCTAAAAGCTTTCCATGACGAGCAGCACGGCGAAGTAATCGGCGAAGTACGTATCCACGTCCTTCATTGCTTGGTAAAATGCCATCGCCCACCATAAATGTCACAGAACGAATATGATCGGTAATAATTCGTATGGAAACATCCGTTGCTGCTTCTCCATTATGATAAGAAACACCACTGATTCGTACAACCTCATCTAAAATAGTTCGAATCGTATCTATATCAAAAATAGAATCGACTCCCTGCATAATGCAGGCCAAACGCTCCAGTCCCATACCGGTATCAATATTGGGATGTGCAAGCGGAGAATACGTACCGTCTTCTTCCTTATTAAACTGTGTAAATACTTGATTCCAGAATTCAATGTATCGATCACATTCACAACCAGGTTTGCAATCCTCACTTCCGCACCCATATTCTTCACCGCGATCAAAATAAATTTCCGAACATGGACCACATGGGCCGGTACCGATTTCCCAAAAATTATCGTCTTTTCCAAGAGGTACAATTCGTTCTTCCGGCATTCCTATAATATTTTTCCAAATATCACGTGCTTCCATATCGTCCTCATAAATCGTTGCCCAAACACGATCTTCCGGCATATGAAGAACTTGAGTAATGAACTCCCATCCCCAGCGAATCGACTGTTCTTTAAAATAGTCTCCAAATGAAAAGCTTCCAAGCATTTCAAAAAAAGTACCGTGTCTTGATGTTATACCTACATTTTCAATATCACCGGTACGAATGCATTTTTGACAAGTTGTCATTCGTTTGCTTGGCGGCGTTTCGACACCTGCAAAATATGGCTTTAGCGGTGCCATTCCGGAATTAATAATCAATAAGCTCTTATCCTTATCAGGAACCAAAGAAAAGCTTTTTCTTGCATAATGTTCTTTTGTTTCATAAAATTCTTGAAATTTCTTTCTGAGTTCATTTAAACCCATCTTTTCCATATCGTTTCCTCCCTTATCAAAAAAATAAAAAACCTCATCCCACATAGGGACGAAGCTTGCTCGCGGTACCACCCTAATTACCTTGGTAAAGGTCTCTCATTCAAATATGACTCCAAGGCAGCTTCCCAATCTATCGTACAGAAGGCTCCCACCATCCCTTCTTCTCTTTGCTACGCATTAAAAGGTACTCATCCTTTTCATTGTCATTGTATTAAGCTTTTAACAGTAAGATTATAATCAATATTTCTTATAGTGTCAAATGTTTCCCGAGAAATATCTATGTAAAAGCAGAAAACCCTATTTTACAAAATCTTTTATGAAAATAGGGTTTTTGCCTTTGATTCTTAGGCCTGTTTCCCGTTTTGTACTTGTTTGATTAGTCCATCATAGTGATATTGTTTAAACGATCTCCTACTTCTTGCATAAGATCATTTAATTGATCGGCTGCATTTTTAACACTTTTTTGAAGTTGACGCTGTGATTTTGGTGTCATACGTTGATAAAATTGCATACCGGCAATTGCACCAGCTACTCCCAGACCAATTCCGTACGTTAAATTACGATTGTTCATATACTCATTCCTTTCTATATAGAATAAGTATAGGTTTCCCGTGTAATCTTTTACTTATTCGCATTGCAGCAGTAATCATGATAGTCCAAAAATTGCTTTTCTGGGATAGAAGTTGGTTCTTTTCCATCTATTTGCAAAGCGTAAAAATAAAGCTGTGCAACATCTTCAACATAAGTTATTTTTTGACGTGCATCTTCGCTGTTTTTCCCGCCTGTTAAAACACCATGATTTTTAAGCAAGATTACATCTGCTATTTGAAGTGGCTTTTTTACGCTTTCAGCAAGTTCTTCGCTTCCCGGCAAAAAAGCATCCGCAAGTTCTGTTTTCCAGCCATAAAAATATGCTTCAAATGCAACAGGGGAAATTTTTTTTCCGCAAATAGCAAAAGAAGTTGCAAAATGAGAATGTGTATGTGCAACTGCAAAAAAATCATTACGAGTTTCATAAGCTGCAAGATGCATTTTCCATTCACTGGATGGTTTTAATCCGGATTTATTCTCTATGACCTCTCCATTCCAATTTAAAACAGGTATATCGTCTACACGAAGATTCTTTCGTTCAGAACCGGAAGGTGTGATAAGCATAAACTTTCTCTCTTGATCTATGGCACTAAAATTTCCGGATTTATTTTTGCAAAGTCCGTCTTTTTCTGCCTGAATCGCTGCTTGTATGAGTTCTTCTTTTAAAGTTTCAAGCATAGCTACCTCCTTAATTCATTCATCTAAAATATATCGATTATAGCTATCTATTTGTAATAAACCCTCCGCCAATCAGACGGTCACCCAAATAAAATACCATAGATTGTCCTGGAGTCGCGGCCCTTTGTTTTTCCTCAAATTCTGCTCTTACCATTCCATTTTCGTCTCTATATATTTTTGCTTTGGCAGGCTTTGACGCATAACGCACCTTTGCCAGAACGGAAATGCCATCATATTCTTTTGGAAATCCTTCTTCGCCTTGGTTTTGTATGCTAAAGCGACAATCCTTTGCATAAATGATTTTTTGGAACAAGTCTTCGTTTTCACCTAATACCACTTGATTCTTTTTTTCATCCATTCCAATTACAAACATCGGTTTTCCAAAAGTAATTCCAAGACCTTTTCTCTGTCCGATTGTATAGTTTATGATGCCACTATGCTTCCCAAGAATATTCCCTTCTTTATCGATAAAGTCACCTGTTTTTCCGAAATACCCTCTTTTTTTCAGATAATCAATATAATTACCTTGTTTAATAAAACAAATTTCCTGACTATCCTTTGCATCGGCATTATGAATTTGATGTTCACGAACAAAATCTCGGATTATGTCCTTTGATTCAACATTTCCTAAAGGAAAAATCAAACGCTGAATAATGGATTGCGGCAATCGATAAAGCATATAAGACTGATCCTTTTTCTCATTATCTGCACGCTTGATAAAATGACAATTTGTATCTTCATCAAATTCTATATTAGCATAGTGTCCGGTAGCTAAATGGTATGCTCCCAATCGGTTTGCTTCCTCTTCCATAAGTTTAAATTTAATAGTTGGATTACATATTATACATGGATTTGGTGTTTCACCTTTTTGATAGGATTCACAAAAATAAGAGATTACATTCTCAGAAAAAGCTTCCTTAATGTCTTTATATACAAATGGAATATTTAATTCCTTAGCAGCCTGTTCCGCACGCTCTTTTTCCTTTACTTGATTTCCAAGCACATCAAAAAATAATCCGGTTACTTCATAGCCTTTTTCTTTTAACAACAAAGCAGCGGCAGTGCTATCCACACCGCCGCTCAACCCTAATACAACTTTCTTATTCTTTTCCATGGTTTTTGTCATGGTATTATTCTCCATCCTCTTCATCATGCTCATGCAGATGATCGTCTTCCGATGCATTTGGATCGTAATCTTTTAAGCCTTCAAATTCTAATCCATGCTTTTGTGCATAATCATAAATGGCAGCTTTAATCGCTTGTTCTGATAATACGGAACAATGGATTTTAGGACCCGGCAGTCCGCCAAGTTCTTTCAACACATCTTTATTGGTAATGTTTAAAGCTTCATCAATCGTCTTACCAATAATCATTTCGGTTGCCATGCTGGAAGAAGCAATAGCAGAACCGCATCCAAATGTTTTAAATTTAGCATCTACAATCACATTGTTTTCAATTTTTAAAGAAATCTTCATCATGTCACCACAAACAGGGCTTCCGTAAGTACCAACCCCATCTGCATTTTCAATTTCGCCGACATTTTGTGGGTTCATAAAAAGATCCATAACTTTATCATTATACATTGCCATATCGTTTACCAACCTTTCTCGCTTGAAACCGAAGAAATGGTTCTCAGCTTCGCTACAATCTCAATCAAATTCTCTACTGTATAATCCAAATCTTCCTTCGTTGTAAAATCTCCGATAGAAAAACGAAGAGATCCATGTATTTTCTCGACCGGTACTCCCAATGCTGATAATACATGAGATGGAACCAATGATGCCGAAGAGCAAGCTGAACCTGTTGAAATACAAATTCCTTTCATATCCAATAAAATCAGCAACGATTCTCCTTCAATAAAATTAAATGTTAGATTTACATTGCCTGGATGTCTATATTTCATTCCGCCATTCACATCTACATCCGAAATTTTAGTTGTTACCTCTTTAATAAAGTAATCTCTCAATTCCGAAAGACGCGCAATGTGTTCAGAAAGATTTTCCTTTGCTAATTCTGCAGCCTTTCCAAAACCTACAATGTTTGGAACACTCTCGGTACCAGCTCGTTTTTTAAACTCTTGTGCTCCTCCATGAATAAAGCCAGGAAGCACAACGCCTTTTCGAAGATACATAGCGCCGATTCCTTTTGGCCCATATATTTTATGTGCAGACATTGACATCATATCAACGCCGAGTTCTTTTACATCAATTTCAACGTTTCCTAAAGCTTGAACTGCATCGGTATGAAACCAAATTCCATGTTTTTTCGCAATAGCAGCAGCTTCTTTAATTGGTTGGATTGCACCCATTTCATTGTTAACAAACATGATGCTGATTAAAATCGTTTTATCTGTAATCGCAGCTTCTAATTCAGAAAGATTAATTCTTCCGTCCTTATCCACACCTAAATAGGTCACTTCAAAGCCATGTTTTTCTAAATACTTGCAAGTATGCAAAATGGCATGATGTTCAATCGCAGTTGTTATAATATGATTACCCTTGTCCTTTTTTGCTTCTGCAGTACCTATCAAAGCCCAATTATCCGATTCAGAACCGCAAGAAGTAAAAATAATTTCTTTTTCTCCTGCACCAATCAGATCAGCAACTTGTCCTCTTGCTTTCGTGATTGCTTCCTTCGAATCTGCGCCTATTTCATATAAACTTGACGGATTACCAAACTTTTCTGTAAAGTATGGAATCATTTCATCAAGAACTTCTTTTTTTACAGGTGTGGTAGCGGAATAATCCAAATATACTTTTTGCATTGCCACCTCTCCTTTCAAATATTCATTGATTTATTTCATATATGCAATACTTATATATTATACCAATAAATTTGAAAAGATAAACAGTATTTTTTTGTATTCTGCTAAAAAGAACTAATTTCCTTCACAATCTGTCAAAATTGGGTCAAATTCAGAAAGCTTTGCCTCTCCATCAACCGTTTTTAGCACGATAAAATAATCTCCTTGAGAAATGTAATCTTCACATAGCCCCTTCATATACCATTTTAAATTCACTTCAAAGGATTGGTAATGAAACAAATGCATCTTTCGTTCGATGGACTTCATTTCCATTTTTTGTACCAAATCCAATTGACAAGGATCTGCATCCCTAAGTGCAGTAATGTCTTCACCCAATAACGGCTGTGTCTCAATTTTCTGTAATTGGTTCTGTGCTTTCTCAAAGGTTAGTTCACCATAATAGGCTTGTTGTAGAATATCCGTCCGCTGTTCAATCAAATGTCGAACATTTGCACTCTCTGAATTGGTGCCAAACCCTGAGAAAATGCTGATAAAAAGTACCGCAATACATGGAATTACAATAAATTTATAGCGTCGGTACAAAATCTCCACCTCTTTCTTGTTTATAAATAAAAGATTATTGTATACCTCTACTATAAAAGAAAAACAGCGAGAAAAATGTTCCTTCTCGCTG